>CALDGV010000826.1 GCA_937941745.1 uncultured Prosthecobacter sp.
CCAGCGGCTTGCTGGTGGGTGAAATCATGAGATCACAGGTGCTGGTGCCGAGAATCTTTACCAACGTGCCTTCTTTGATACCCGCGCCGACGGCTCCGGTGTGCGCATCGAAAGCGCCGACACAGACCGCCGTGCCTTCCTGGAGGCCGAGACGCTTGGCCCATTCGGCGCAGAGGCCTCCGGCCTTCGTATCGGCGGTGTGGGCTTCGGAGTAGAGACGATCACGCAGATCGGCGAGCTTCGGATCGAGCTTCGCTAGGAATTCCTTATCTGGCAGGCCGCCCCATTCGGCGCTGAACATGGCTTTGTGACCCGCCGCGCATACGCTGCGCTTCAACGTGAGCGGATTCGTGTCTCCGGTCAAAACGGCCGGAATCCAATCGCAATGCTCGACGAAGCTGAAAGCGGCTTCGAAGACCTTTTCGTCCACGCGGCGAAGGCGGAGGATTTTGCTCCAAAACCACTCGCTGGAGTAAATGCCGCCGCATTTGGCGATGATGTTCGGCCGCATTTCATGGCCGAGCTTCGTGATCTCCGCAGCCTCGGCATGGCCGGTGTGATCCTTCCAAAGCCACACCATCGCGTTGAGGTTGTTTTTGAACTCCGGCAGCAAACCGAGCGGCGTGCCGTCTTTGTTTACCGGGATCGGCGTCGAGCCCGTCGTGTCGATGCCGATGCCGACGACCTGCGCGGCATCAAAGCCCGCGATCTTCGCTTTCGCCTGCTCCAAAGCGCCCTTCACCACCGATTCGAGGCCGTCGAGGTAGTCCTGCGGATTCTGTCGCGCCACATGCGGATCTTTCGCATCGAGCAGGATGCCCATTTCGCCGCTCGGGTAGTTGAACACGGTCGATCCGGCCTCCGCGCCGTTGTCGAGGTCGATGAGGAGCGAGCGGCAGGAGTTCGTGCCGTAGTCGATGCCGAGGGCGTAGCGTTTCATGAGAAAAGGGAAGGGGAAAAGCGGGCGGATAGTGACCACAGGCTTCCCGTCTGGCGAGAGAAAACCGGACACGCATCCTGACCTCAAGCTGCTCGGGCTTGATGTGGGAAGGCAGGGAAGCGCTCAGGCTTCGGGTTGACCTGAATGCAGCACGTTGTGGAGCGTCCGCAGCAAGGCGCCAGAATTGTAGGGCTTGAGCAGCACCTTCTGAACGCCCAATTCCTCCATTTCTGCGGGATTGACCTTGTCGCTTTGCACTGTGGAGATGATCGCCGGGGTCTTGTGACCTGCCTTCCTCAGGCAGCGGAGAAAGGCCGGACCATTCATGATTGGCATCATGGCATCGGTAAGCACGGCTGCGATCTGGCTGGACTTCTGGGTGAAGATCGCGAGGGCTTCCGCCCCATCGGATGCGGTGACGACCTGGTAGCCATGAGCTTCCAGCAAGTCCTGCGCTGCCCGGAGGATCTGTGGCTCGTCATCCACGACGAGGACAGATTCTCCACGGCCTTCAGGAGATGGTAGTGTGGGAACGATGTCGGTGGCTGCTTCCTGATCAGGAGCGGCCGGCAGGTAAATCCGGAAGGTCGTGCCTTTGCCTGGCATGCTCTGCACCTTGATGAAGCCGTCATGGCCTTTGACGATGCCATGCACGGTTGAGAGGCCGAGGCCGGTGCCCTTGCCGACTTCCTTGGTGGTGAAGAACGGATCGAAAATGTGCTCCAGAATGTCCGGCGGAATGCCCGTGCCGGTGTCGCTGACTTCCAGCAGCATGTAGGGGCCGGGCACGGATTCGGGCAGAATGCTGGTGAAGCTGGCATCAAGGTCGAGATTGCTGGCCTCCAGCCGAAGCCAGCCTCCGCCGGGCATGGCGTCACGCGCATTCACGCAGAGGTTGAGCAGCATCTGATGTAGCTGCGTGGCGTCTCCTATCACGGTGCGCAGGCCCGGTTCGATGCGGGTTTCAACGATGATGTTCTTCGGAAAGGTGCTGAGGATGATCTTCTCGATCTCCTGGATCAGGCTGCCTGCCTCGACGGGCTGCTTGTCACCTTCCAGGCCGCGGCCGAAGGTGAGCACCTGCCGGATGATCTTGGTGCCGCGCTCCGCGCTGCTTTCGATGGCATCAAGCAGGCGCAGGCGCTTTTCCTCGGGCACGCCAAGGCGCAGCAGATCCACGGACATCATGATTGGCGCGAGGATGTTGTTGAGGTCATGCGCGAGACCGCTGGCGAGCGTGCCAATGCTCTCCATGCGTTGAGCGCGGAGGAACTGCTGCTCGAGCTTTCGGCGCTGGGTGATGTCATGAAAGGTCCACACACGCCCGTAGTAGGTGCCATCACTGCCGCGCACGGGGGCGGAGTAGCGCTCCAGCACGGTTCCATCCAGCAGCTCAATCAAGTCGCTGCTGGATTCATCCGGGTGGGCATAGAGATGGGCCGCTTTGGCTGCAAAAGCCTCCGGTTCCTTGACCTGGGAGAGCACCCACTGGAACTGTTCGGTGTCATCGGTGTCGCGGGCGATGTGCGGTGGGATTTTCCAGAGCTGGTTCACCCTTTCGTTCTGCAGAACCTTTCTACCCTCGCTGTCCACCACCAGGATGCCATCAATCGAAGTGCGCACTTGGGCTTCAAAGAACGCCGTGCGCCAGCGCAGTTCCTGTTCAGCCTTTCTGCGCAGGGCCTCATTCCGGCCAACATCAAGGGCAAAGCTGATGTCCAGGGCAAGCTCGTCGAGCAACCTCACCTCCTCGTCATCAAAAAAGCCAGGCTGATCCGCATAGAGGGTGAAGGTGCCGATGGTGCTGCCGCCTGCCTTGATGGGGAAGCATCCGGATGAAAGGTAGCCGCGCTTCAAGGCTTCTTCCCGCCATGGCTGCATCATGGGGTCGTTGGCCATGTCACTGCAGGTGACGTGATGCCCGGAAAGGAAGCACCTGCCGGAGGGGCCGTTGCTCCTCTTCTGGTCTCGCAGGTCGATGTTCACGAGGTCGAGGTACCCCTGCACGACGCCTGCGGAGGCTACTGGCAGCAGCTTGTGGATTTCGGCATCGTGCATGCCAATCCAGGCCATCCGGAAACCTCCCACCTCCACGGCGATCCGGCAGGTCTCGGCGAGCATCGTGTCTTCGTCCTTCTCACGCACGATGTTCTTATTGATGGCGCTGAGGACGGCATAGACGCGGTTCAGGTGCCGGATGCGCATACCCGCCTGCTTTTTTTCCGTGATGTCCTCGACCAGGGCCACGCAGCACTTCCGTTTCGCCAGCTCGATGATTTCGACATTGATGGAGACAGTCTTTGTAGTTCCCTCTCGAGTGCTCACCTGCCGTTCTAGGTCACGCACTGACTCTCCATTCATCAGCGGCTGAAGAAGCCGCAGATTCAGGTTCGATTCCTGACGGGCGCACCAGCTAAAAAGCTGATTTAAACATCTGAGAATCAGTAAATTATGATCATAAAGCAGGTGATTCATTAAGGTGTTCTTCTGAACACATAAATTGCGCTGAATTGCACCATAATGCAGGCAAAAACCATTACAGAATCATTACAGATTTTCGCCAGTATTGTGTGGGGATGACTCGCTTAAAAGGAGGCCTGCCTCCTTTGTTGGCTCATGGCTGCCTCGAATGGCTGCTGGCTGACGTTCAATAGCCCAAAGATTGCCTCTGACTGCCCTGCCTGGTTAATACGAGTTCCACTGCCACGCCTTCAAAGCCAGTATGTAATAGCCTCGGTGGCTGCTAGAGGGCTTGTCAAAGGGATAGCTTATCAAGCTCTGATGCAGTGTTTCAGGTAGAGCAGAGGGCTTTTTTCAGAAAAAGCCCCCTACAAACTGATCCTCAAAGCAGGGGGCTAAAGTTGCTATCCAGCGTATAAATAGGGGCTTTTCAATAGTTCATGCCCTGGAAGCGCTTGAACAGGTGTTTCACTCTCCATGAGTGGGGGCTAAATCGGCCAGTCAGCAACACTTTGGCGGTCGTGGTACTGCCGCGTCGGGAAGCCTCTATGGCTGTGCAACGAGCCGTGTTTCATGCTGTCCTT
>CALDGV010000827.1 GCA_937941745.1 uncultured Prosthecobacter sp.
TTATCCCACCACCCCCGGCGCCCACCTGACGCCCGGGGGAGTGCATTTCACGGTCTTCTCCCGTCACGCGACTGCGCTCGACCTCTGCCTTTACGATGCCCAAAGGCCGACCCACGAGACTGCCCGGGTGCGCATGAAGCGCGGCGAGCGGGATCTCTGGCATGCATTTGTGCCCGGGCTGAAATCCGGCCAGCTCTACGGCTACCGGGCCCATGGCCCCTGGATGCCGCACAGTGCGCTACGCTACAACGCGAACAAGCTGCTGCTCGATCCCTATGCGAAGGCCATCGCCGGTTGTCCGGAAGGCCGGGCCTCCATGCTGGGCCTGGAGGGGCCAGGCTTTTTTCCGGGCGCGCATGACAACGGCCCCGAGGCGCTGAAGTCGGTGGTCGTGGATGGTTCCTATGACTGGGCAGACGATGCCCCGCCGCATGTGCCCTGGCGCGATACGGTGATCTATGAGCTGCATGTGAAGGGCTTCACGCAGCTGCATCCGGCCCTGCCGGTGGAGCTGCGCGGCACCTATGCGGGGCTGGCTCATCCCGAGGTCATCGGCTACTTGAAGTCGCTTGGTGTAACTTCGGTGCAGCTGCTGCCGGTGCACCAGCATCTGGACGACCAGTTTCTCCTTGAGCGTGGCCTGACGAACTACTGGGGTTACAACACCGTGGGCTTTTTTGCGCCGCATCATGAATATGCCGCGGCCCGTGAGCCTGAGGATCAGGTGCGCGAGTTCAAGGACATGGTGAAGGCCCTGCACGCGGCTGGTCTGGAGGTGATCCTGGACGTGGTGTACAACCACACAGCAGAAGGGGATGAGCGCGGGCCGACGCTGCTTTTCCGCGGCCTGGACGACCGGCTCTACTACCGCCATGACTTCGATGAGCATGGTGCCAACTACATCAACCTCACGGGCTGCGGCAACGCGGTGGATTCCGCCAGCACGCCCGCCCTGCGTCTGATCCTCGACAGCTTGCGCTACTGGGTCACCGAGATGCATGTGGACGGCTTCCGCTTCGATCTGGCGGTCACGGTGGCCCGCGATGAGCACGATCAGTTCGATGCACACAGCCAGTTCCTCGCCGCCGTGGCGCAGGACCCTGTGTTGTCAGGGGTGAAGCTCATCGCAGAGCCCTGGGACATCATGCGCTTCGACAGCTACCAGGTCGGCGGCTTTCCCGAACCCTGGCGTGAACTGAATGGCAAGTATCGCGACACGGTGCGGCGCTTCTGGTCAGGCCAGGATGGCAGCACGGCGGAGTTCGCCAAGCGCCTGTGCGGCAGCCAGGACATCTACGGCGGCACCCAGAGGCCGGCCTTGAGCAGCATCAACTTCATCACCAGCCACGACGGCTTCACGCTGCTGGACCTCGTGAGCTACTCCAGCAAGCACAACGAGGCCAACGGCGAGGAGAACCGCGACGGTGACAACCACAACCACAGCATCAGCTGCGGTGTGGAGGGGCCGACGAGTGATTTCCGCATCAATCGCCTGCGTGGCCGCCTGCGGCGGAGCCTGTTCGCCACCTTGTTCACGTCCGTGGGGGTGCCCTTCATCACGGCCGGTGACGAACTCGGACGCACGCAATTAGGGAACAACAACGCCTACTGCCAGGACAACGAGCTCAGCTGGATCGACTGGACGCAGTGCGACGATGAGATGCTGGCCTTCACCCGTCAGATGCTCGCCTTCCGCCGGCAGCATGCAGAGTTCCGCCGCAATGAGTTTTTCGACGGTCAGTGGAGTCCGGTGACCGGGCTGCCGGATGTCGCCTGGCTGGAGGGGAACGGCAGCCTTCTCTGCCATGACGAGTGGCATGATCCGGCCCGCACCAGCTTTGGCGCCCTGCTTTCTGGCAAGCCGCCGATGGTCCTGATTTTCAACCGGGGCGGCCTGGCCTGCTCCTTTGTCATGCCAGGCACCGAGGATTGCACCTGGAGCGTCGTCTTTGACACAGCGCACAGCCCTTCCTTTGAAATTCATGAAGCTCCCGCCGTCACGGGGGGCTCTCCGATGCAGGTGAATGGGCACAGCGTGGTCTGCCTGAAGCTCACGGCGGGCCGCATGGGCCTCACCGCAGGCTGCTGACCTGTGCCGCACACCTTGCCAAAGGCTGGCTGCAAACGTAGTCTCAAGGCATGACAAGCCTTCGACTTCTCCTCCTGGCCCTGTGGACGCTGACGGTGTTTGCCGCGCAGGCCGCGCCAGTCAGCTATCAGGGCAGGGTGGTGGTGATCCCCGTGGGGGAGGAGGATCTGATCGCCCGGGCACGCTTTGAGTTCATGTCGCGGACGCTGGAGCGCTGCACGGCGGAGGGGGCTGAGGCCGTGATCTTCGACCTCGATACTCCGGGCGGGCTTCTGTGGGACACCGTGGACCTGATGATGAATGACCTGCAGAAGCTGAAGCCCCGCAGTTTTGCCTTTGTGAACCCGCGTGCTCTTTCCGCCGGAGCCATGATCGCGGTGGCGACGGATGGCATCTACATGGCCCCCACAAGCAGCGCCGGCGCGGCCTCTCCCGTGTATGGCAACGGCCAGGAGATGGGCGAGGCGGAGCGCGCCAAGATGAATTCCGCCACGATGAGCATGGCCCGGGCCGTGGCCAAGCGGAAGGGGCATCATCCCGCCGTCATCGAAGCCATGATCGACATGGGCAAGGAACTGAAGGTGGACGGCAAGGTGATCGATTCCAAGAAGGAGATACTGACCCTCGATGCCGAGCAGGCGGTGATGCTGCTGGATGGCCGGCCGCTGTTTGCGAAAGCGATCGTCTCGAGCCTGGAGGACATCAAAAAGGCGGAAAAGCTGGAGGGCGAGTTGGTGACTGCCCGGCCGACCTTGTTTGAGAACATCGCCATCTGGGTGACGAAGTATGCGGCGATCTTGATTCTGATCGGTGTGGCCGGCGGCTATCTAGAAATGCAGACCCCGGGCTTCGGGCTGCCGGGCTTTGTCTCGCTGGCGGCCTTTTCGCTGTTCTTCTTTGGCCATTATGTGGCGGGCAGCCTCGTGGGGCAGGAGACAGCGGTGGCCGTGGTGGTCTTTTTGATCGGCGTCATCTTCATCGCGATGGAGCTGCTGGTCTTTCCGGGCACCCTCGTGCTTGGCATCGCCGGCTTCGTCTGTGTGATGGCCGCCCTGGTTTACACTATGTCGGGCTGGGAAATGCCTGCTCCACTGCCTGTTCCTGCGCCGGGTGAAGTCGGGCAGGAGGCCCCCACCTTTGCCTTCGACTTTTCGACCTATGCACTGGGGCTGCGGAACTTCGCGCTCGGTGTTCTCGGCGCGGCGGCGGTGATTCTGTCCGCCGCCCGCTACCTGCCTGAGACCCGCCCTTTCCGCCGTCTGGTGCTGGATGCCGCCGCAGGCGGTACGCTGGACAGCACGCCCGCGGTTTCGGCCGCACGTGCGGTCAAGTCAGGTGACGAAGGGCGCGCCGTCAGCGCTCTGCGGCCCTATGGCACGGTGCAGTTTGGGGAGGTGCGGGTGGAGGCGATGGTCGAGGGCGGCTACCTGCAGAGTGGCACTGCGGTGCGGGTCCGCGAGGTTGCCGGCAGCCGCATCATAGTCGAGGGCCTGGCCTGAGGTGCCTGTTCAGCCTTTGAGCTTCAGGTAGGCTTCCTTCACCACCCAGCCGGATGCCACCAGCGCCTCGCGTGCGGCTTCCCTGGTGCTGCCGGTAAGTTCGCTGATGATCCGTGCGGCGCGGTCACGCAGCTTCACATTGGAGGGATTGAGGTCCACCATCAGGTTGCTGATGACCTTCCCTACCTTCGTCATGGCCAGGGTGGTGATCATGTTGAGCACGAGTTTGGTGGCTGTGCCTGATTTCAGGCGCGTGGAACCCGTGAGGATCTCCGGGCCGGTGTCCGGTATGATCATCACCGCAGGCTTCCAGCTGCGGTCGGGCAGCTTTTTCACGGCCTGACGCAGGGTGGGATTGAAGCAGAGCAGCACGGTGAAGGCTCCGCGCTGGTTGGCCTCACGGATGGCTCCCCAGACGAATGGCGTGCGGCCGCTCGCGGCGATGCCGATGACCACGTCCTGCGAGGTCACGGCCCGGTTGCGGATGGCTGCGGCACCTGCCTGAACATCATCTTCAGCGCCTTCGACCGCACTCCAGAGTGCCTGACGGCCTCCGGCGATGATGCCCTGCACCTGCTCCCGCGGAGCCCGGAAGGTGGGCGGGATCTCGCTGGCATCCAGGACGCCGAGGCGGCCGCTCGTGCCTGCACCGGCATAAAAGAGCCTGCCGCCGTTCTGGAAGGCGTGCACGACGGCGCTGATGACCTTTTCGATGGGCTTCTTCTCCGCACGGATGGCCTCCGGCAGCCGGGCATCCTCGCTGAGCATCAGTTCGATGCCTTCCGCCACCGGCATGCGGTCCAGCTTCAGGCTGCGCGGATTGCGCTTTTCCGTCGGTGACTGCGCCAGCACGGAGAGGTCGGCAATCGCTACTGGCAGCCTCCATTCCGAAGCTGCCTCGATGGGTCGTGAGGCGACTCCAGCGCCGCTTTCGCGGGCCAGGGCCACGGCACCGCAGACAGAGGCGTTCTTCAGTGGCGTGATGACTGCGCCCTTCCACCCCTGGCGGATGCGGCGTGACACATCGCGCAGAAAAGTGGGGTTTTTCAGCAGCACGCCGCCATTCAGCACGAACTCGACCGCACCTTCGGTTTTTCCGGTGAGCTGGCGGGCGCAGCTCACGGCATCCTCCGCCAGCATGACGGCCGAGTCCCGAAGGATGCTTCGAGCGAGCTTGTCCCCCTTGGCGGCGAGCGTGAAGACCGTCACGGCCAGGCTGGCGATCTCTGTTTTGGCAGCCTGGACGGACCATGGAATGAGCTGCTCGGCTTCATTGAAAGTCAGGGCGTGGAGCATGGCGGCACCGAGGTTTCCCATCTTTCCACGATGGTCGAGGTCGGCGATCACCGCCCGCAGCGCCCTGAGGCCGATGTCGCAGGCGCTGGCACGGTCGCCAATGACATGGCCGCGTCCGCCGACCTTGGCGGTGCTGCCATCGGGAGCGCGGCCAAAGCAGCATGAGCCTGTGCCAC
The DNA here is from genome assembly GCA_937941745.1 of uncultured Prosthecobacter sp. GTDB lineage: Bacteria > Verrucomicrobiota > Verrucomicrobiia > Verrucomicrobiales > Verrucomicrobiaceae > Prosthecobacter. Next base: position 5,061 of record CALDGV010000827.1, read on the forward strand.
TGAGCACGAGCACGCGTGGCAGTGCCGGCTGGCGCTGCGGCGCGGCTGCCAGGGCGGTGTCGAGGTCGTTAGTGGCCACGCAGGGCACGGCGGGCCAGATGCGCGAGGCGGCCCGGTGCAGGCGGTCCTTGTCTGCATCGCTGCGTGCGCCCGCCATGCCGATGCCGATGGCCGATGGCGTGAAGGGCAGCCGGGTGGCGATGTCGCGCAGGTGCCATTGCAACTCTCGGTCTGACATCAAGGGCAGCACGGCGGGGCCGGTCTGGAAGGTCAGCAGCTCTCTTCCGGTTGCTTCCTCCAGTCTCACGGTGGTGCGCGTGCCTCCGGCTTCGATGCCCAGGAAGCAGCACAGGGAAGGGGCGGCTTTGCGCGGACGGCGGGATTTCATGATCTGGAGACTATCCTGGCTGCGCGCTGCACTCAATGCACGATGTCGGCCACTTCCTCGTAACTCTCCAACATCAATGAACCGCCGCCGTTTTCTCCAGACCTCCGCCGCCGTCCTGCCAGCCGCTGTTTTGTCGCAGGCTGCGCCTGCGGCCACCCGGATCATCGACACACACACCCATTTTTACGACCCGACCCGGCCTGAGGGCGTGCCCTGGCCGGCCAAGGGCAGCAAGCTTGATCGGAAAGTGATGCCGGCAGACTGGCGTGTGCTGGCCGAGCCTCATGGGGTCCGTGAAACGGTGATCGTCGAGGCCAGCCCCTGGGTGGAGGACAACCAGTGGATTCTCGATCTGGCTGCGCAAGAAAAATGCATCGTTGGCTTTGTGGGGAACCTGGATCCCACCAAGCCGGATTTCGCGGCGCTGGTGAAGCGCTTTGCTGCCAATCCCGTGTTCCGGGGGTTGCGCTGGCGGGCCGACTTGGTTCGCATCGACACCAACAGGGAGGCTGCCCTGGCTGGAGCACGGCTGCTCGCCGATCTGGGCTTGGAACTGGACCTCAACGGTGGGCCTGACCTGCTGCCTCATGCGGCACGGCTCGCGGCCGAGGTGCCGGATCTGCGCATCGTCATCAACCATCTCGGCGGCAGTGGTGATCCCCAGTCGTTGCGTCCAGGCTGGAAGGAGGCCACGGCGGCCATCGCGAAGCAGCCGAACGTCTGGATGAAGGTCTCCGCCCTGGTGGAGCAGGTCAGAGGGGCCGAAGGCAGTGCGCCCAGGGAGGTGGGCTACTACCAGCCGGTATTGGATCACCTCTGGGAGAGCTTCGGTCCGGACCGTCTCATCTATGGCAGCAACTGGCCGGTCAGTGATCGTGGCGCGCCCTATGAGGTGGTCTTCGGTCTGGTGCGCGATTACTTCAGCACGAAAGGCAGCGAGGCCTGCGAGAAGTATTTCTGGCGCAATTCCCTGGCCGCCTACCGCTGGATCGAGCGCCGCTGAGGAAATCGTGCCCGGCCTTGCAGCCGGTCGTATTCTCCGCATCACTGGACCACACTGCTCATGGACGAAGCCGCCCTTCAATCCGCCCTCTCCAATCCCCAAAACCTGGGTGAAATGCCCGATGCCGATGCTGTCGGCACCGTGGGCTCACCGGACTGTGGCGACATGGTGCGCATGTGGCTGAAGTACAAGGAAAAGGACGGGCGCAAAGTGATCGACAAGGCCAGCTTTCAGTCTTTCGGCTGCCAGACGGCCATCGCTGTCGCCAGCCTGGCCACGGAGCTTTTGAAGGGAAAGACCAAGGAGGAGGCCTTGCAGCTCAGCGCTGCTGACCTCAGCGCGCCTTTGGGCCCTCTGCCGCCGATGAAAATCCACTGCGGTCAGATGGTGGAGGGTGCGCTGAAAGCAGCGTTGGAGGCGGAGCAGGCTGCTCCTGTCTCTGCTGCCAGTGCTCCCGTGAACCTCGGGCCGACGCTGGCGGACGCTCTGAATGCTTCTGGCAAGAGCGCCGGCAAGATCAAGATCGTGCTCGAATCCTGACCCAGCTCATGGCCCGCGTCGAAAAGATCCCCACCGCCCCGTTCAATCCGTTCTACGGCTGCGCCATCATGGTCATGGCGGCGCTGATTTTTGGCGGCATTATCGCCTGGAGCGCCTACTCCCTTTTTGAGCAGGACAAGGCGATTGCTGCCTTCGCCTCTGACCAGCCGGACAAGTTTGCGCCCATTGAACTGGCTCCCGAGGCCCGCGCTGCCTTGGAAAAGAAGCTGTCGGACTTTGCCGGCTCCCAGACCCAGGAGCTGAGCCTCAGCATTGCGGAGTTGAATGCGCTGCTGCTCATTGCGCCTGACACTGGCTATGGCGTTTACACGGACATGCTGCGTTTTCAGCGCACCGAACCTGCGGCGAACCGGGTCGTTGCCCGCGTCAGCCTGCCGATGAACCACATCAAGTTCTGGGAAGGCCGGAAGCGCTACCTGATTGGCGAGGTCGCCTACGAGGTGGTGGTGCATGACGCCGGCGTGGACGCCAAGGCTGTGGATGCCAAGGTGCCGGGCAAGACGGTGCCCGAGGGCTTCATTGCTGGTTTGGGCACTTGGACGCTCCTGGGCCCTTACCAGAAGGTGGAGCCGGTCGGCAGTGCGCTGAAGAAGGTGAAAAAGGCCACGGTGACGGCGGACGGCATTTTGCTGAAGTCGGGCGAGTGAAAGGCCTGCTTGTTGGAGACGTTTCCGGCAGCCTCATGAAGCGCCCAGCCTTTCTCTCCAGCCTCCTCTTGCTCGCTGTTTCCACCTTTGCCGCCGATGCGCCGGCCAAGAAGAGGCTGCTGATCCTCGGCGACTCCATCTCCATGGGCTACACGCCCTTTGTGCAGAAGATGTTGGCGGAGCAAATGGTGGTGCTGCGGCCGATGCGCGGCCAGAAGATGGAAAACTGCAGCGGCACGACCTACGGCGTGGCAAACATCGACCGCTGGCTGCAGATCGAGGGCGGCAAATGGGACGTGATCCACTTCAACTGGGGCCTGCACGACCTGAAGCACATGAAGGCGGATGGCAAAACCGCCTCAGACCTAGCCACGGACCCGCCGCAAGCCACGGTCGAAGTTTATGAGAAGCAGCTCCGTGCCATTGTAGCGAAGCTGAAGGCCACGGGGGCCCGGCTCGTTTTTG
>CALDGV010000828.1 GCA_937941745.1 uncultured Prosthecobacter sp.
TGGGCGCGTCCTCCGCGCTGCAACTCGTGCTTGGCACCCTCGAAGCGCGCGACACGCGCCAGCCCGTGGTCATTTCCATGCCAAGTGCCAACACCGCAGCCTATGCGTGTGTGATCACGCCGTGAAACGTGAGTTTGCTAGGAAGTGTTTTAAAACCCCAAAACGAAGAGGAAAGAGTTGTGCCCCAGGAGTGGTGAGGCGTTAATCTTCCAGATTCGCCACGCTTCATGATTGGTGCCGAATGCGTTAGGCGGGCGGTCTTTTTTGTTGGAGTAGAGAGATATCGAATGCTGGTGATAATCGAGCATCCTTGGCTCGTAATCCTCGGCTAGAAAGGCTAACGCAGTCTTGAGGGTGACTTCAGAATTATTCACAAGTTCTCCATAACGCAGCAGGTGCATACTTGGATGATGCCCTCCCGGGCTTGGATTGAGCACACCACACCCCGACCATCCCGCACGATCAAAATGATCTTGCTGCTCCTTCCAAGAAAGCGCTGCATGCTGCTTTGAATACGGAACTTTACGTGATCAAAAATCGCCATGTTCATTTTTGGTCAGCTTGGTTCAACTAGGCTCATATCACCTTTCATTCCGGGGATATGCAGCAACGGCTTAGTAGTAGCGAATCGGTCAGTTGGAAGAAGCTCTCTGGAGAATGCTGCCAGGAAAATCACGCATCACTTTGCCTGTATGGGGGAGGCAACGGTGAATCGCGTGGGCAAGAGGAGTCATGGACAGCCGATTATTCCTTGCTTGCGGGTTTACAGGCAAGCTCGTATTTGGGCCGGATGCTGGCCCCTTCTCCCATCGCAAATGCGCAGCATGCGATATGGCTCCTTGTCCCCGTCCACAATCGCCGGGCCACCACCAAGCGTTGTCTGGCTCATCTAAATGAGCTCGGCATTCGTGCCTGGGCAAACGTGCTGGTCATTGATGATGGTAGCAGTGACGGGACTCTGGAAATGCTCAAAGAAGACTACCCATGGGTGCAAACCGTGAGAGGTGACGGCAGCTTGTGGTGGGCCGGTGCCATCCGGCTCGGCATGGTAACGGCGCTCACCGCCGGGGCTGAGTGTGTTTGCTGGCTGAATGATGACAGTCTGCCGCAGCCTGGCAGCCTGGAGCGACTGGTTCAGCTTGCGCTGGAAAACAAGGCCATTTGTGGCGGGGTCTGTAGGACACCCGATGGTGCCTTTGTGTATTCGGGCGGCATCATCAAGCACCGCTGGCCGCAGCAGCTGGATTCTGCCCTAGATCCGGCGGAGCTTCCAATACCCGTGGAGTGGCTTCACGGCAACATGGTGGCTATTCCTGCCACGGTCTGTGCACGAATCGGGCTGCCAGAGGGGCGATGGATCAAACATAACTTTGCGGATGTCGATTTCACATTTCGCGCCCATCGGGCTGGCATCCCTGTTCATCTGGTCCCTTCGGCTCTGGGCGTGGCAGACCGCAACGATACGGCGAGCTACTGGTCTTGGGCGGACGCCCGGCTTTCATGGCTGGCCATCATGCGGGGATTTGGAAGCCCAAAGGTCTGGTGGTATGCGCCAGGACTCGTCCGCTTCAAAATATGCCACTTCGGTTTGCTGGGTGCGGCGGATTGTGGCTGGCTTTTCTGCAAGGCCTTAGCGATTATCATTTTCAAGTGCCTGCCCACCCAGTGGTTGACATCCATCAGCCGAAAGATCAGAAATTAGACATCCTTGATCACCGACCAATCCAAAACCAGTTCTCATCCCCTCGCGGGTTTCCAATGGGTAGTTTTTGGACCTGATTGGGGGCGTCATCCTTCAGCCAGTCAGCACCTCTTCAGTGAGTTTTTGGGGCATAGTCCGGTGCTTTGGGTGGAAACAGTCGGGCTGCGGGCACCGCAATTCAACAAGCGTGATCTCCGGCGCTCGGTCCAGAAAATCGTCGATTTTTTCTCTGGAAGGCGCCGCCGTATTGCTACTGCCCCTCATGGCTTGACCGTTATCTGCCCACCAACCCTGCCCTTCACAAGGATCAAGTTCGTTAGACAACTCAATCTCTGGCTTGTGCGCCGAAGTGTGGGAAAAGCCACGCGTCGCCTTCATTTTAAAAAACACACGCTGGTTGTCACCACGCCGGCGCAGGGTGACTTTGTCGGCAAACTGGGCGAGCAGCTAAGTGTTTATTACTGCCCAGACCAGTACGCCCTCTGGCCAGGCATGAATCATCAACTCATTCTGCAGATGGAGCGTATGCTAACAGATCGCGTCGATGCCATCGTAGCCGTCTCGGATCTCCTGGCTGTTCAATTTCAACGATCCGGGAAACCAACTTTCATTCTCAACCAAGGGGTGGATATGGCTCATTTTTCCCGTTCTCAGCCGCAGCAATCCGCCGGTCGTTTTGAGATCGTCTATTTTGGCATGATTGATGAGCGGCTTGATCTCGACCTCATCTTGGAGATCGCCCGCCAACTGCCCATGGCGACCATCCGGCTCATTGGGCCTGCCACGATCCCTCTCCACCTGTTCGCTGGTGTAGCCAA
>CALDGV010000829.1 GCA_937941745.1 uncultured Prosthecobacter sp.
CGTCAGATAGCCGCCGCCATTGGCCGTGATGGTGAGGATGCTGTTGTGGGTCGGGTTCTGGCTGTAGGATCCTTCTAGCGTGGTGTCGTTATTGCCTCGCACACGCACCTCCTGGGCGGTGTTCCAGTTGATGTTGGTGAAGGTGCGGGTGACGGCAGCGCCAGCGCTGCCATAGGTGGTGCCGCCGTTGGCGGTGTTAAGCTGCACCTGCGTGTTCGAGGGTGTGATCGTGACCGTGACGTTCGCACTCGGCTGCTTGGTGAGGACGATGTTAAAATTGTCCACCACATTGGTGGTGACTGCGGTGGCGGAGGATGTTTCCGTGACGATGGTATCGCTGCCGACTTCAGTCACGAGCACATCAAACGAGCCGTTTGCATCGGCGCTGTCCACGACACCCACCGGCAGTGTCATTGTCAGGCCGTTGTAGTTGGCCGCCAAGCTGCTGCTGTTGAATTGCAGCGTATCACCACCCGTTCCTGGCACTTCCATCGTCCCATCCGCCACAGCAGTGACCGTCACTGTCTGCACGGTGTTCCAGTTCGCATTGGTAAAATTGAGCGAGGTCGGAGAGACGGTGACTTCGCCATTTGTGGTGCTGACATCCACTGTTACGGTGCTGCCCGCAGGCGGCGGGGCATGAAGGCGCACAGCCACGGTGTCTGTCTTGCCGCCTTCCTGCACCCAGGTGTTGAAGGAGGTGTGCTCAGCACGGATGCCTTCATTCGGCTGATCGCTGTCCTGGAAGCCGATGGTCATCGGCGGCACCGGGAGCTGATCATAGCCGGGAGCGCCGCTGACGCTGAAGCGAAGCAGGCTGTTGTCCACATTGGTGAGCCAGTTGGTGTTGCCGCCGACCACGGTGACTGTGCGCGGGGTGTTCCAGTCCGCCGTGGAGAAGGTGATGGAGTTCACAAACGTGGCTCCACCATCCAAGGAGAGGCGCACGGCCGGGGTGGCATTGCCGTTGTTCAGGATGAAGTCCGATACGTTGCTGTCAGCGCCAGGCTGGGTGGACATGCCGGTCAGGTTCGACCAAGTGTAGGCATAGAAGATGTTCACCTTCGCCACCACGCTGGCCTCCGTGCTGATCTGCAGCTCTGGCGCGAACAGCCCAGCTTCAGCCATTGGACCAGGCACGACATAATCGGGCAGGAACCAGTTGAACACGCTCGGCGCACGCTGCGGGCTCTGACCGACGCTTCCCGTCAGGTCATTGAACCGGAAGCGGAAAGGCCCTGGAGCCCAGCCGTTTGGCAGCGAGGGGGGATTCGTGTTGTCCGTGGAGAACTTGTTGTATTCGCTGGCTGGATAGGGCCCGGGCATCGGCGTGTCCGTGCCGGACATGCTGGGCGTGCGGTCACGCAGGATCGAAACCGGTGCGCCAGAGAAGGCGCGCAGTGTTCGCAGCATCTGGGCAAAGGCCACGAGCGGCTCCTTCACCTTCCCGTGGGAAATGGAGCTGTCCGCAAGCTGCAGAGAGCGCGCCTCATGGTCCAGAAGGATGGCTTTCAGCACGTTCCCAAGGTTGCCGTTGGTGTTCCGATAAGCCTGCTGGACGCGGAAAATGTAGCCGGCAGAAGGATTGGAAGTCACCAGGCGCTGAATGAGCCAGCGGGAAATGTTCACGGGCGTGTTGGTGTGCCCCGGGCTGGCCTGTGTGCCCAGTCCGTAGGTGCTCTGGTTCGGATCGCCCGCCAGCGCGTTGTGGGCCTCGGTCAGGTCCAAGTCAGCCAGAGTGTTGCAGGTGCGGTCATTCGCACCACGCCCGAGGGCGGGAAGGGCGCGCATCGGCACATCATACTGACCGTGCTTTCCGGCCAGAAGGCGCTTGGAGACACCCGCCACAGGGGCATAGGTGGCAGGGTCCACATACTGGTTGAAGTCGTGGTAGTAAATGCTGCCTGCAGTGGTGGGTGTGGCATCACTGATGCGGCCGATCACCTTCATCGGCGTGATCCAGGGCGCAGCCCAGAAGAGGTGGTCGTCCGTGCGGCCAAACCAGACATTGTTGCCGGACGAGAAGTTCGCAGAGCTCACCGAGCCGTTGTAGTTGGGCACCACCAGATCACTCACACGGTTGCTGCTGCTGTTGTTGAAGACCAGGGTGCTGTTGTTCCAGCTTGAGGTGTAGCCCACGGCATGGCGTGCCCCGTGGGAGAAGCCCGTCATCACCCGCGCCAGCTCCGTGATGTCATACTGGTCGTAGGTGGGGATCGGCAGGCCTGCGCCATCCAGCACGAGGCTGCCGTCAGGGTGGCGCAGCACCAGGCCGATGGAAAAGAGCTGCATGATCTCACGTGCGTAATTCTCATCCGGGCTCACGATGATCCCGCCGCCCGCGTCATAGGCAGCCCGGTTGGCCATGTGGGAGAGATAAATGCCCATCATCGGGCTGTAGGTCACCTTCTCCAGCAGCGTGCGGTACTTGCCGAAAGCGTTCTCGGCCAGCATGTCCCAGTAGTTGGCACAGCCATAGTGGCGGTCCAGGATGGTCTGGTCGGCCTCGGAGATGACCACAATCTCGCTGAGCGCCTGGGCCATGCGCTGGCGAACTTGATCCTTGCTCTGAAGAATCATCGTCCACCACTCGCGGCGGCGGTTCGGGCCGGACTGTGGGTAGTTGTTGCCGGCAAAATTGTTGTCCGCCGTCGTGCTCACCGTCGGGTTGCCCGCCGCGTCATAAGTCACCGCATAGCGAGTGCCGTTGAAGCTGGGGTCGTTGGTGTAGGTGTAGGGTTTGTTCCCGCGCAATTCGAACTCCTCGTTGTCCGCAGACATCACCAGCGTGCGCAAATTGACGCTGGGGTTCAGGACCGGGTTCATCTGGTCATCCAGCCAGTCCGACAAGCCCTGAAGGTAGGCATTGGTGATCGCGGCCGCCGTGGGCGAGGCGCCAAGGGCGCCAATTCGTGCATCCACCTTGGCCCGGATCTGGGTGTACATCGCCGCCGTGCCGCCCCAGGTGCACTGGCTCATGAAGCGCCAGATATCGCGCTCGATCTGCTCGTTGGTGGCGGTCTCCCAGGTGGAGGGCGTCTTCGCGGGCTCCACAAGGTTGGGACTGCCTGGATCAAAGGTGGTCGATCCCGAAGCCCGGTTGAAAATGCCGAAAATCTCCTTGTCCGGGAAGTTCGCGCTCGTCACGGCGATGCCAATACCGCCGGAGCCGAGGGCGGAAAGGAAGGCTTGGTCCGTCGAAAAGAAGCCTGGCTTGTACTCCACATCGTAGAGGAAACCCGCCACCTGCCCAGTGGGCAGCGCAGGCGCGATGTCATTGTTGGTCACCTGGCCACCGCTGACATTACGGATGTAGGCAGTGTTCTGCTCCGAGGACAGGTTGTTGAAAACCAAGGAAATGGAGGCGCTGGTGTTGTCTCCGTTCACCAGCGCCGTGGCATAACCGCTGGCGGTCGTGGTCGCTCCAGCCTCATGCCCAAGGTAGGCCACATAGAGCTGGCTGTTGCTGGGATTGGAGGGATCGGCATCGCCGATGGCCACCATGGCGGAAGGCCCTTCCCCCACACCACCCGGAAGGGCAAGACTCACCTCCAGATACTCCGGCACCTCTTCCGTCGCATCCTGCAC
>CALDGV010000830.1 GCA_937941745.1 uncultured Prosthecobacter sp.
TGCGTCAGGCGCATCGTAATAGAGGCTGGCGGGGGTCAGCGAAACCAAGGTCTTGATCTGCCCGCCAGAAACCGCTGCTTGCAGCTCGGCAAATCCGCCAAACTCAGGTGCGGGAGCTTCCTGGAGCAGTTCAATCGTCGAACCATAAGCACCGAGGGCGTTGTTGATTGAGGCGACGAGCGCGTGAATTTCCGCACCGAGACGGGAACCGGCGAGAACGACGGATTTACCCTTGTTGTCGATCAAATCGCGAACCGCCGGGGCGATCCACTCTTTCAGAGCGGCAGGAGCGGTATCCGCAAGCGCTTTGGCCGAAGCATCACCCAGTTCAAGGGCGATGAGAGCCGCAGCAGCCGGAATCAGGCTGGCGGGGATCGCCTTGCGGTGATCTGCCATGCCGCCGGTGAGCGTGTAGCGGTTTTCGAGAACGTAGAGGCGGTTCATGTCCGCCGTCTTGGCTTCCTTGGCGCGATGCTTGGTGAAAGCGGAGATTGGCTCACCAGCGACCGGGTCCAAACTGAGGAAATCGCAGTCGAGGGCCAGGATGCGCATCGCGGAGCCGAGCTTCACGAAAGGCTTCACACCTGCGCCCAGCACGGCTTTAGAAGCGGCAGCGCTGCCATCGGCCCCTGCGGCCTCGTACTTGAACAACTGAGCCTGCGGGAAAGCGGTCTTCACCTCGCCAAGCAGGCGCAGGTAAGTAGGGGAGGTCGTCGCACCGATCACGATGCCAAGGCCAGCACCAGTGGATTTTTTGGCCTCGGCGGAGACGGCAGCGAGCAATTCGTTCGCCTTGGCCCAGCTAAGTTCCTTGCCCATGCCAAGCGGCTTCTGCGAGCGCTCAGGATCGTAAAGATCGAGTACTGAAGCTTGAGCAAAGCTGTCGATACCACCCCCCAGAGGGTGAAGTGGGTTGCCGGTGACGTGCGTCGGACGGCCTTCGTGCGTGGTGACGACGAGGGGCGTCGCACCGCCGCTGCGAGGCATCGTGGTGGCATACATCAGCGCCTTTCCCGGCACCATCCACTCGACGTGCTGAGTGTAAGGCAGAATCGTGGTCAGCGGACGGCGGCAGCTTGCCAAGCCCATCAGACCGACGCTGGCACCCATGATTTTCAAAAAGTCACGGCGACCGTTTTCACGCTCTTCGTCCGTCAAGGTATCACCAGCGGGGAACTCGCGGCCCAGATCTTTGAGGAAACTCTCACGACGCTCCAACTCGGAGACACTGCGCCAGTAGCGCTTCGCGTTCTGCGGCTCCTCGGGATGAATCCAATTGCGTTTCATGTGTCGGGAAAAAAGGCGCGGGGTTAGCGGTGGCAGGCGGTGCAGTTTTCTGGCGGCTGAATCTGCCAGTGCTTTTTGAGCTGGGTGCCCACTTCCGCCTGGGTCACTTCCTTGCCGTACGTGGTTTCAGCGAGCTTGAGAAGCTGGTCGAGATCATCGGCTTTCGCGGACTCGCCGCCGATCACCGTGGCGATCTCACCGGCAGGGATTTTCTTGTCGAGCAGGCCCTTGTAGAAATCTGCGCGCTTCAGGTCGGCCGGTTGGAAATTGAGATTTGTGACATGCTCCAACGGACGCAGGTTTTTCTCTGGGTTTCGGTGACAGTCTAGGCACCAGCCCATGGACTGCGGCTGGTCGTGGCGGACGACTTCCATCTCGTTGATTTTGCCGTGGCAGGAAACGCAGGAGATACCGCGGTTGAGGTGAGCGCTGTGATTGAAATAAACGTAGTCAGGTGCCTTGTGAATTTTCACCCAGGGGATGGACTTTCCAGTTTCGTGGGCTTTCACAACCAGCTCAAGTTTTGGACTAGCAGACTTGATATTCCCCTTGCCAGGGCCGTGGCAATTGAAGCAGGTTTGGTTCGTCGGCACATTCGAGTGGCTGGATGCCTCACCGAAGCTGTGGCAGTAACGGCAATCGAGGCCGAGCTGGCCGGCATGAATTTTGTGGGAAAATGGCACCGGCTGAGTCGGCTCATAGCCCACGCGGGTGTATTTCGGAGTGAAGTAGTAGGCGACGCCGACACTCACGCCCAAGGCAATGAACACGACGGCAATGGCCACCTTGAGCGGCAGCCAGTTGGTCCAACGCGGAAAAAAGTTACCCATAATTAATGACGGCAGATGAGCTTGTGAAAAATTTCACAAGGATGCTCAGAATAGGGAGACGGAAGCAGGTTTGCAACCCTCATCTTGATGTTTTTAAACTTTTATGCGTCTGGATTGTCATGTTGCGATTCCGTCGCAAAAAATCGTGAATTTGAGCGACCTGCATCAACCCCACTCGACGAGCAACACGCAGTGCTCGAAATCCAGCGTCACGCGGTAGTCTTCCAGCAAATACGTCCCCAGGCGTGACGGGCCGGGCATCACATCCACTTCCGCAAAGGGATAACGAGAACCGAACATTCCCAGCGTTTGAAACTCCAGCACGCGAACTTTCGCCTGATCCGGGGTCTGCGCCCCGCCCACGCCAGTGATGAGATAATTCCCGCCCACCTGCCAGCCACCGTTTCTGTAACCCAGCACCGAGGCAATATTTTGATCAAGTTGGACGCCAAAGACCGAACCGGAGTCCACCACGGCCTCCCACTGGTAACGTCCATGCTTCAAGGTCGTGGTGGGCACCCCACTTTTCATGCTCAGAT
>CALDGV010000831.1 GCA_937941745.1 uncultured Prosthecobacter sp.
GCACCGTCATCGCCATCGCCCACCGCCTCTCCACCATCCTCGAAGCCGACCAGATAGTGGTCATGAAGGATGGGCGCGTGGATGCCACCGGCACGCATCAGGAGCTTCTGGAGAAGAGCGACCTCTACCAGAAGCTGGCCGCCCTCCAGTTCCAGGAGGGCTGAGCCCTTCAGCAGCTACTGCATCCGGTAGTAGCCGTCCGGATTGTAGAGCCAGTAGGCATCGAGCGGGTTCAGGCGCGGCAGAAAGGCCGCCGGCTTGCCGCGCTCATCGGTGCCATCCACCACGCCATTCGGCGGGCCGCCTTCCGTGCCTGCAAAGGTGCGCGTCGGCACCGTGCCCGGCTGGGCTTGGGCAGGCTGCTGAAGGTCGGGATGCCGCAGAAGAGCCGTCTCCTCGATCTCCTCCACGATCTCATCCACCCACTTCAGCTTCTGCGCCTGGTCGGCGAACTCATTCCAGTCGCCGTTCGAGTTCTCCTTGTACATGCGCTCGATGAACTCCTCGCGTGAGATGCCCATCTTCTGGGCCACCGGGTCTGCCAGACGCTTCCACCACTCCTCCAGCTCCTGCACGTTCTCACGGTGCTGGGTCAGGTTCCCCATCACGCCGACGCTGAGCTGGTGATGCAGGATGATGGCGTTGGGATAGGCGAAGGAACGCTTGGAAAGCGTGGTGATGCACGCCGCCATGCTCGCCGCGAAGGACTTCACCACCGTGCACACCGGCGCTTTGGAGCCCTGCATGGCCTTCAAGATCTTGTAGCCCGCCATCACGCTGCCGCCGGGGCAGTCATCAATCACGATGAAGATGGGCGCCTCCGCATCCCGGTTGTTGAAGTAGGCGATCCGGTCCGCCACGCTGTCCGCCGTGCGCGAGGTGATCACGCCGTTCAGCGGGATCGTGCGGTCGGAAAGCACCAGCTTCTTGCCCTGCATCGGCTCCTTCACATAGGCCGGGGCCTTGCCCACCGCATAGCTGCGCGCCTCGGACTCCTTCTGCTGAAGCTCCATCTGCAGCGCCAGGGCGGAGGTCTTCCGGCGGATGGCATTCTCCTCCACCCGCGTGCGGAAGCCGTCGATGTCCGCCTCGTTCTTCGCCACGCCATACTCCATAAGCAGCCGCTCATTCTGGCGGCGCAGCTCCACGAGCTGGGGATCATCCTTCGAGCGCCGCTGCGCCTCCGCCAGATCCAGCTTCACCTTCAGCTCCTCCATCTCCGTCTGCATCTCCAGCAGCACCCGCTTCCGGGGAGCCAGCTTTTCCTCAAGCTTGGTCTGCTCCAGCGCGAGCTGCGCCATGATCTTCTCCCGCTCCGCCGTCAGCCGCGCCGTTTCGGCCTTCAATCCTTCCAGCGGATCAGGCTTGGCCGGGGCGGGTGTGGCCGGAGACGTCGCCGGGGGAGCGCCCTGGGCAGGCGGGGTTTTCAGTTCCTCCGCCAGGAGGAGACCACTGGCGGCAAGGGTGGACAGAACGAGGAAGGATCGCATGGCAGGAGCAAATAACAGCCGCCGCCCCGGATTCGTTCAAGATTGTTCTGCCGCCGCCCCTCACTTCAAATCCAGGCACACCGTGCTGCCTTCGTTGTTCCGGCAGAGCAGGCGGCGGTGGCTCAGCACGGGCTGCACCCAGCATTTGCCGCCCAGCACCTGCGCGCGCTGCAGGATGTCCAGCCGGTCCGCCTGCACCTTCGCCAGCACCAGTTCGCCCTTGCTGGTCAACAGCAGGGCGTGGCCATCGGCGGTGATGAGGCCGGTGCCCTTGTCGATCTCCGTGTTCTGCCAGATCGTCTGCCCCGTTTTGAGGTTCAGCAGGCGCAGGTCATTGGCGCCGCGCACCTGGTCATTGAACACCAGCAGGCTGTCACCGCCCACCGGCAGGCCGGAGTGGAAAAGCAGGCCCAGGCTGCGCTCGTTCCAGAGTTCCGTGAGGCTGAGATCCGCCGCCTTCAGGCCGCGCGCCCCCATGTTGCCCGTGTGGGAGATGAAGAGCGTCCCTCCGCGCAGCACCGGCGTGGCACAGTTGCAGAAATCGCGCGTCTCCGTGGCGTGGCGGGAGAGCAGCGCGCCATCCGCCGCCGCGCGCAGTTCCAGCCCCTGGCCTTTGAAGAAGACCAGCGTGCCAGGCGCACCCGCTTCCACAGGCATGAGAAAAGGCGTCGCATACCCCGCCTCGCCATCCCCGGCTCTCCAGACCACCTCGCCCGAACCGGCCTCCAGGCACAGGTTGGAGCTGCCCTGCCCTCCCGCATCGAGGTAAAGCCGGCCCTCATGCACGCAAGGGCTGCTGCTGTAGCCATACACCGGCCGCTTGCCGCCAAAGTCCTCCACCAGATGCTTCTGCCAGATCACCTGGCCCGTTTCAGCGTTCAGACAGAGCACATGACCATCGCGGCTGATGAACCAGGCCTGGTCACCGATGACCGTCGGCGTCGCAGCCGGGCCGTAAGGGACGATGGACATCTCGTGGCACTTCGTTGGCACGGCATAGGTGTGCTTCCAGACAGGCTTGCCCGTCTCGAGATCGAGGCAGACGAGCGTGTCCTTGTCTGCGCCGTCGTTGCCGGCGCTGTACACACGCTTCCCCACCACCGCAAAAGAGCCGAGCCCCTTGCCGAGCTCGGCTTTCCACAGCACCGGCGGCCCGTCCGCCGGCCACTTCGTGCTCCATCCCACTTCCGGGGTGGTGCAGTCGCCCCTCGGCCCCTGGTAGCGGGGCCAGTCCGATTCCGCCGCAGGCAGGTTCTCCGGCCAAACCCAGGAGGGCGTCTGGCCGCCCGCCCCTGAAGCGGCGGTGGATTTCGGCTTCGCAGGCTCCTCCGCCAGCGGGGCGGAGTCCGCGGCAGGCAGCTCGATCACTTCGGGCGGAGTCTTCTTGCCTTCCTTGCTCTCGCCTCCCAGGGCGATCAGCCGGCCCTTTCCGCCACTCACCAGCCGGTGAAAGTAGCGCGGATGCTTCAGCCTGGCGATGGGGGCCCAGCCGCTGGCCCGCAGCTCCAGCAGCACGCCGGCCGCGCCACTGGCAAAAAGCCTCCCTTCATGCGCCACGGCGGCAAAGCCAAAGCCGCCCAGCTTGTCCTGCGGCAGCTTCGGCCCTTCGCTCCACCGCCCCGTCGTCGTGTCGAGGATGGAAACCTCCGTCGTGATGTCCTCGTCACTGTTCATGCCGCCGATGGCGTAGAGCCGGGTGCCGATGGCATGCACGGCGAGCGCCCGACGCTCAAAAGGCTGCGGATGGCTCTGCCAGGCGGCTTCCGGCCTGGCCAGGTCCAGTGTCAGGTAGGTCTGGTGCCATTCTGCCTCGCGCCCGCCCAGCAGGGCCCAGCCGCCGACCACATACAGCGTGTCGCCGATGACGATGCTGTCGTGGCTGGAGCGGCGCTGCGGCATATTGGGCAGCGGATGCCATTTCTGATCCGCCACATCGTAGCGCGCCGCCGTCTCGCTCGACCACAGGTCCTGCTTCTCCCCCTTCGCATTCTTCGCCGCCATGCCGCCGATGCGCAGCACGCCCTTCCCGGTGGCGATCAGGGAGGCTCCCTGCGCTGGCTCATCCTTCGCCAGAGGCTCCCAGGCCTTCAGTCCCTGCTGCCAGTGGAAAAAGTCGCCATGCACCTCCTCGCGGTTGTAGCGGTGCCGGGCGCCGCTGTGCCCTCCGTAGATGAAGACACTGCCGGAAGCCGTGGCCGCCGCCCCAAAACTGGCCACCGGCAGCGGAAGTTCAGGCGGCGCATCCGCCAGGGCAGCCGTGGCGAGGGAGAGAAGGAAAAGAAGACGTGTCATGAGGGGAAGCCCAGATGGCCCGCCCAGATTACGTCTGCTGCCGGTCATTTGCGCCGAAGTGTCGGCCGCGTGACATCACCTGGCCTCTCGGCTTCCGCTCCACCGTGTCGGAGTCCGGCATGCGCCGCTGGGGCGGGTCCGAAACATTCGAGTCAGAGACAACCTCTGACGCACCATCTGTTGCCAGCAGCGCCCTGTTCGGCACGGGGTCACCGTGGCTTCGCATAGAAAGTGTAGAATGCCCCGGCAGCAAAAAAGGTTCCATCCTCATGGGAGGTCATCATGTGCCTGCTCCAAGCCTCAGCCTCCGCCGGAGACAAAACCCCGAGCGTCGGAATGAGGCGTGAGAACCCCTGAACGCTGGAAAGCCAATAGTCTCCTTTGCCACACTCTGAGATAACGGCGGAATCGTGAG
The DNA here is from genome assembly GCA_937941745.1 of uncultured Prosthecobacter sp. Lineage (GTDB taxonomy): Bacteria > Verrucomicrobiota > Verrucomicrobiia > Verrucomicrobiales > Verrucomicrobiaceae > Prosthecobacter. The sequence continues at coordinate 4,198 of CALDGV010000831.1, forward strand.
CGGTTAACTCGTATCCAGCTTGCTTCAACAGGGCTGGCAAGCGGCGGCAGATGTCGGGATGTGTCGCTATGGCGGATGTCAAAATGAAGTCAACGCGGCGAGTCGTCTCGTAGTCAGGTTGCGTGTAAGTCGTGCCTGCATGATCTGCATCAAACACGATGAGCTGCCCATCATGCTTCAGAACTCGCTTTGCTTCTGTGAGAATGCCGGCTGGATCAGGAACATGGCTCAACAAGGTGTGCATGACGATCGCATCAAAGGATTGGTCGGGATAAGGAAGCGGCGATCCTGCGGTGAGATAATCCCACTGGATGCGGGAGTTGCTGGTCAGCCGAGCGGCCTCCCTGAGCAGCTCGGAGCTCACATCCGCCCCATGCAAGGTGGAAGCTGGATGCAATACCTGCTCTAGTTGCCGAGTCACAACGCCTGTTCCACAGCCCAGATCAAGAACAGCCAGAGGCTTCTGCCTTGGCAAGGTCTCCACATACTTGGCGATCATCCGTGAAAAGCCATCGTGTCTGCCACGCTCTTCGAGGCGGGTCATCATGGCTTGGATCGCAGAAGCTGACTGAGCGTCAGGATTGGTGTATGGATCGGGCATGTCAGAGATTTAGCAGGTTTTTGCGTAACAGCAGCATTCGAGGGACGCCATATCAGCGAAGCCGGTATTCTGCTGATTCAACCACCCCGCAGAACGACGATGGGAGCCTGTCGAGCAACAAGTGAGACACCGCTTCCAAGCGTTTGAATTGTTGGTGATTTGCGTCGGAGTGTCGCTGGAATGACATTGCTCTAAAAGGCTGACATTTGGCCGTCAATTCACGTCAAGCGGGCCGCAGCGGCGGGGGGCGAGGGTGGCGATGGAGCGGCCCGCATGAAACTACGACCTTTTGTTTCCTCCCTCTTTTTGACCGCCTTTTCTCCGCTCTGCGCGCAGCAGGCGGCCGTGCCCACCATCGCTGCGAGCGCTTCAGCGGAGGTGATTCCAGAGATCATCGTGGTGGCGACACGCACGGAGAAGAAGACGAAGGATGTGGCGGCCTCGACGGCGGTGCTGGACCAGAATGACACCATCTTCAGCCTGGGCACATCCATGCGCGACTACCAACGCTACGAGCCGGGCGTGAGCCTGCCCTTTGGCGTGGGCGGCCAGGGTGCCGGGCGCAACACGCGCTCGGGCACTCAGAGCATCAACATCCGCGGCCTGGACGGCAACCGCGTGCTCATGCAGGTGGACGGCATCCGGCAGGGGGATCTCTTCACCTTCGGCAACACGACGAGCGTGGGCCGAGACTACCTGGACGTGGATGCGCTGAAGCGTGTGGAGATCGTGAAGGGATCGGCTTCGTCGCTCTACGGCAGTGATGCGCTTGGCGGCGTGGTGTCCTTTGTCACCAAGGACCCTGCGGACATCATTGGGAACGATGGGAACAACTGGGGCTTCGAGTCCATCACACGCTATCAGAGCATGGATGAGAGCTTTGGCCAGACGGTGGCCGGAGCGGTGCGCGGCGGGCCGGTGGAGCTGATGCTGCTCTACACCCACCGGCAGGGACAGGAGATGGACAACCGGGGCGGCTTTGCCCCGGACCCGATGGACTGGGAGAGCCACAACTGGCTGGGCAAGCTGGTGTGGAGACCGGATGAGCGGAACACCTTCAAACTGACGGGCGAGTTCTTTGAGCGCAGCAGTGACAACGACCTGGTGAGTTCCAGGCGCAATGTGGTTTCCGGCCCGACGACCTTCCGCGTGCGCGAGTTGCTGCTGGAGGATGAGGTGACGCGCTACCGCGTGAGCCTCGGGCATGAGCTGGATGCCGCGGGCCTGGGCTGGTTTTTTGACAGGCTGGACTGGAACCTCTACTACCAGGACAGCCGCACGAAGGAGCATATCGAGGAAGACCGTGATCGTGTGCTGCCGACGGCGCAGGATCGCTTCCGCGTGCGCAACCATCTATTCTCCCAAAACCACCTGGGCGGCGCACTGAACTTCGTGAGCGTGTTCGAGACGGGCCAGTTCAAGCATGAGCTGAGC
>CALDGV010000832.1 GCA_937941745.1 uncultured Prosthecobacter sp.
ACCATGCCCCTCTCTGCTCAGATCGTCGAAGACATGAAAACGGCCATGAAGGCCAAGGACACCGTGGCCCTGAATGTGGTCCGAGCCCTCAAGAGCGCCATCAAGTATGCCGCCATCGAGAAATTCGGCGCAGAAGGCGAACTCGATGACACCGACGCCATTGCCGTGGTGCGCAAGGAGATCAAAAAGCGTCAGGACAGCGTGGCCAGCTACGAAAGCGCAGGCCGCCAGGATCTGGCAGATACGGAGAAGGCGGAGATCACCGTGCTGGAGAAGTATCTCCCAGCCGCCATGAGCCAGGAAGACCTGGTGAAGCTTGTCGAAGCCGTCATTGCCGAACTCGGCGCCACCACCAAGAAGGACATGGGCGGCGTGATGAAAGTGCTGCAGGAACGCGCCGCTGGCCGGGCCGACAACCGCGCTCTTTCGGGCGAGGTGGCCAAACGCCTCCCATAACCCCATGACCTCCGCCATCATCGTCGCCGCAGGCAGCAGCCGCCGCATGGGCTTCAACAAGCTCCTGGCACCTCTTGCAGGTGTGCCGGTGCTGCAGCGGACGATCGGTGAATTTCAGGCCTGCCCGGACATTGACGAGATCCTGGTGGTCGGAGGAGATGAGATTGCGGCTGAAATCGAGGTCTGGCAGAAGACGCACCCCTGGTCAAAGCTCGCTGGAGTCGTCCCCGGCGGCAGTGAACGGCATCTGTCGGTGTGGAACGGTCTTCAAAAATGCTCTCCGCAGTCTGAAATCGTGGCCGTGCATGATGGCGCACGCCCTTTGATCAGCCCGGCGCAGATCTCCAGATGCATCGCCGCTACCTGGGAAAAGCTGGCGGTGGCCTGTGCACGCCCGATGACGGAGACCCTCAAGCGCACTGATGCCGGTGGAAGGATCATCGAATCCCTCGACCGCACCAGCGTGTGGGTCATGGAAACCCCGCAGGTCTTCGCTCGCCAGCTGCTTGTCAGCGCCTACGAGACCGTGATCCAGGATGGAGTGCTCGTCACAGATGAGGTTTCCGCCGTGCAGCATGTGGGAACCGAGGTCTTCGTGGTCGAAAACACCTCACCGAACCCGAAAATCACCTTCCCGGCCGATCTGGCCCTGGCGGAACGCTTCCTCGATTGATGCCCCTCTTGACCTCCAGCTACCGCGCTCCGCGCTGGCTGCATGGAGGCCACGCCCAGACGATCCTGCCGGTGCTGCTGCCGAAAAGAAGGCTCCGGCTTCGCACTCAGGAAAGACTGCGCCTTCCCGATGGCGATTTCGTGGATTTGTTCTGGCGGCAGCAGGGTGCCAACCGGCTCGCGATCCTTTCCCACGGCTTGGAAGGCTCGGCGAAGGCGAACTACATGCGTGGCATGGCAGCCACCCTGGAGCAGGCAGGCTGGGATGTTCTGGCCTGGAACTATCGTGGCTGCGGCGGAGTGGAAAATGACCTCGCCCGCTCTTACCACAGCGGTGAATCCGGCGACCTGCGAGCCATCGTGAACCACGCAGCCAGGAGCCACGACCGCATGGCCCTCATTGGCTTCAGCCTCGGAGGCAACATCAGCCTCAAGTATGCAGGCGAAACAATTCCTCATCCTGCCGTAAAGGCCGTGGTGGCCGTCTCATCCCCGGTGGACCTGGCCTCCAGCGCACGCGCGCTCGATGCTGACCCTCAAAACCGCGTTTATCTGCAGCGGTTCCTGAGATCGCTTAAACACAAGACTCTCGCCAAAGCCCGGCGATTCCCCGAACTGCGCGAGCGGCTGACGGGCCAGGATGGCATCGAGGCTGTGACGACGATCCGGGAATTCGACGAGCGCATCACCGCTCCGCTCCATGGCTTCGCGAATGCTGACGACTACTGGGCACGCGCCAGTTCGTTGCCGCACCTCCCACAAATTCAAGTGCCCAGCCTTCTGCTCAGCGCCCGCAATGACCCGCTGCTGGCAGCACCATCGTTTCCCGAAGAACTCGCGAAGCAGAGCGGGCTGTTTCATCTCGAGGCACCTGCACATGGCGGTCATGTCGGCTTCCTGGATTTCCGGGCAGGCCTGCAGCCTTGGTCTGAAAGACGTGTTCTGGCCTTTCTGTCCGACGTCATGTAAGGGCGGCATTGCGGTTTCCGTTCCAAAAAGCCCTCCAAACCATGAAAAAAGCCCTGCTTCTTCTCACCCTCCTCGTTGCGACGAGTTTCGCCGCCGAGATCCCCCAGACCGCCAAGGTCGGCGAATTCTTCGCCGGCTGCCAGGCCTACAGTTTCCGCCTCTACACGGTCTTTGAAGCCATGGATAAAACCGCCCAGGCTGGCGGCAAGACGATCGAGTTCTACCCTGGCCAGAAGTTTGACGACACCTCCAAGTGGGATCACAACGCCACGCCGGAGATGATCACCAAGGTGAAAAAGCACCTGGCAGACAAAGGTCTGACAGCCGTGGGCTATGGGGTGGTCAAACTCGGCAAGGATGCCGCCGCCGACCGCAAGGTTTTTGAATTCTGCAAGACCATGGGCATCAGTGTGGTCATCTCCGAGCCCGACGTGGCCGGCATGGATGGCATTGAGGCACTGGTGAAGGAGTTCGACATCAAGATGGCCATCCACAACCATCCCAAGCGCCCGCTTGATCGCGCCT
>CALDGV010000833.1 GCA_937941745.1 uncultured Prosthecobacter sp.
GAGATCGATCATCTCCTCCTCACGAAGGCTGTTCAGCCAGTCCAGATCCGCATCAGGCTCTGCAGACACCTGCACAAAATCTTCATCCGGCAGGCGGAAGTAGCGGGTGGGGCGCTGCTCACTCTGCGTGTAGAACTGCTCCACGGCGCGCAGCATGTCGAGCCCAGCAAACTCAATCATGCTCTGCCTCGAGGGATGATGAAGGCGGGACAGTTGTGCGATGATCAATGAGCGGCCCATGTCCTTGACGTCATCCATGAAAAGCCGTCCGGTGATGCTGCACTCCGGGTGCCCCCCTCCGGTGACAAAGATGTTCAAAAGCGGGTCCTGAACATGAATGGTCCAGGCGCAGCGTTCATCATGCGGGCGAGAAGCCATGTGAAGCGCCATGGCCGCCAGCGAATCCTTGAGCATGCCATCCAGACGTTCCTCATGCTGGATGCCATGCTGCATCAGATGAAGATAATAGTCCATGTAGAGCTCCGTAAAACGCCCGCGGACAAGCAGGCAATTTCTTCCGCGCACAAAGTAACTGCGAAGCTCGACGAGGGCCAGGTCGGTGTCGGACATAATGTCTGGAGGTGCTTGAAGCCTTGAAAACAAGAAGGGCGGAAGAAGGCGTTCACACAACCTCCCTCCGCCCCTGGACTCAATCATTAGAGGGCTTTGATGAAGATGTCCTTGTAGAAGGTGACGCTCTTCGGGTCGTGCCCCTGAATGGCAATGGTGCCCTCAGAAAGCTTGCGGCCGGGCATGTTTTTCAACTCCTTGGCGGGATCCCATCCCTCAGGCTCAGTGAAGTCCACCGTGGTCTGGCCATTCACTTGGAGCGTGATGTGCCTGCCTTCAACCCGGATGACATAGTCGAACCACTCATTATCCTTGCTTGGAGCCGCAGGGACCTTGATGTGCTTGCCACCTTCAGGCTCCTTATGTCCGGGCTGGAGGGCGAGAATGTTGATCACACCGTAAAGGCTGCCGGTCTTCTTGGGATCGGTATGCGTGCTGTTTACCTGGCACTCGTAGCCGGCATCAGGCCAGCCTTTCTCCTGATACTTGGTGTGGAAATACACGCCGCTGTTGCCTCCGGTGGTGGTCTTCACCTTCAGCTTGAGCTCGAAGTTCTTGAAGCTGGCCTTGCCATCCTGCCCGACGTAAAAAAGATGGGCACGTCCGCCGGCGACTTTCAGCTCGCCATTTTCGACCGTGAAAACACCGGGAACCTCGTCATTGGACTTCCAGCCGGAAAGGTCCTTGCCGTTGAAGAGAGAGATGTAGCCATCGTTGTCCGCAGCTGGAGCTGCGGCTGTAAACAAAGTGGCCGCGAGGGCCAGAATGAAGTGGTTGCGTTTCATGGAGGAGGCGGATTTACATGGGAAGAGAGCCTTGTCCACCGGGGACGATGGACCGGAGCCGCATGGGCCAGGGTGCCCCAGGAGGCCTGATTGCCTCAAAGCCATCGGAATCCGCCCTTGATTCGATTCGGGAAGGTGCCACTCTCCGGGCCGTTTTTTCCGCAATAACCAACTCAACCTCATCAGACCATGGGCCAGCAACTCAACAAAATCATCAAGCGTCGCCGCCGTAAGGCTTACCTTGCCCGCAAGAAAGCCCTCGCCAAGTCCGGCGCCAGCCGCAAAGCTGCCAGCAAAAGCGCTCCCAAAGCTGCTGCCAAGAAGACGGCCGCCAAGAAGCCCGCTGTGAAGAAGGCCGCCAAGCCTGCCGCCGCTCCGGTTGTTGAAGCTGCTGAGACCGCTGCCGCTGAATGATCCACTTGGGAGCGTTCACCAGATTGACAGGAGGCTTTATGGATACTCTATAGCCTCCAGCTTCTGAATGAAGATTGGGAAAATCCCCCAAAATACGGCTTGATTTCAAGGTCTTCGCCCCCACTATCTGCCTCCCACAAAACTCCCCCTTATTCACAAATCATGGCTGTTGTTCTCCGTCTTCGTCAGGAAGGTGCCCACGGGCGCCACGTGTATCGCGTTGTTGCCGCTGATCAGCGCTTCAAGCGTGATGGCCGCTTCCTGGAAATCCTGGGCAGCTACAATCCCGCCGCGGAAAAGGGCAAAGCGACTCTCGATCTCGCCAAAGTGGATGCCTGGATTTCCAAAGGCGCCCAACCCACCGCTACGGTGAAGAGCCTGATCAAGAATGCTCGCATCGCCGCCGCGAAGTAAGCCCTCCTGTCTCAAACCTTTTTGGAAGCCGCCGGTTGACGTGTCACCCGGCGGCTTTTCTTTGGTCGCAACTCTACCAAAACTCCCCACCTCCTATGGACGCTCCTGAAGCTCTTCGTGAATTCCTGGCTTATGTCATCGCCAATCTGATCGATCATCCGCAGCAGGCCAGCATCGCCGTTGGTCGCAGCAGTTCAGGCGCCATCGTTTACCGCATTCAACTGGCACCACAGGATGTCCGGCAGGTGATCGGCAAAAACGGCCTGACCGTGAGTTCGATTCGCTCCCTGCTCAACACGGCGGCGGAAAAGCATGGATTGAAGGTCAGCCTGCGCGTCGGTGCCGCCCGCGATCTGGAGCAGGAAGAAACGCCCGAACAGGAGCAGGCCCGCGAAGCCAGCCTGGCTGCAGGGGATGAACCTGCGCCTTCACCACCTGCCGGCATCTGACGTTTTAGACACCTGCCCTCCTTTCTCATCATGTCTGCACTCGAAGACCTCCTGACCTGCCTGCGCTTTCCCAGCGTCTCCACCGACTCCAAACACCGTTCCGACGTTCGTGCCTGCGCTGAATGGCTGAAATCCAAGCTCAGCGGCATGGGACTGACGGCTGAACTGCACGAGACTCCAGGGCATCCGATTTTGGTCGCTAAAAACAAACGCCTGCCAGGCCGCCGCACCGTTCTTCTGTATGGCCACTACGATGTGCAGCCTGCGGAGCCTTTGAATGAGTGGCTCTCTCCTGCCTTCGAACCCACTCTTCGGGATGGCCGGATCTACTGCCGGGGTGCCACCGACAACAAGGGACAGCTCATCGCCCATGTGTCCGGGCTGGCGGAAACGCTTTCACGTGAAGGCGATCTTCCGGTCAACCTCACCATCCTCTTTGAAGGTGAGGAGGAGATCGGCAGTCCGAACCTCAAACCTTTTCTTGAGGCCCACCGCGAGGAACTGGCCTGCGACGTGGTGGCCATCTCCGACACCGGCATGGTGGGCGAAGGCATCGGTACTTTCACCTACGGCCTGCGTGGCATTGCCTGCATGGAGGTCAAGGTTCACGGGCCTTCCATCGACCTCCACTCCGGCATTTTTGGCGGCGCAGTGGCAAATCCTGTGACCATGGCAGCACGCCTTGTGGCCAGCCTGCACGATGAAGAAGGACGTGTGGCCATCCCCGGCTTCTATGATGGCGTGCGTGATCTCCAGCCCTGGGAGAGAAGCTCCTGGGCAGAGCTTGGAGATGGTGATGCCGAAACTCTTTCGCTCACAGGCTCCCCCGCCCTCTTTGGAGAGCCGGGCTACACCGAACGCGAGCGCCGCTGGGCACGGCCGACGGCCGAAGTCAACGGCATCGGCGGCGGCTACCAAGGAGAGGGCTCAAAGACCGTCATCGCCCGCGAAGCCTTCTTCAAACTCAGCTTCCGCCTGGTGCCGGATCAAGATCCCGCTCGAATCCTCGACCTCGCTGAAGCCTATCTGCGTGCAAAGGCTCCACCTTCCGTGCGTCTGGAGATCAAACGCGGTCACACAGGCATGGCCTACCTCATGGACCCTCATTCCCCCCTTGGGAAAGCCGCCCAGAGAGCCTTGGAGACCACGTTCCCAGGTGGCAAGATCGCCCTTATCCGCGAAGGGGGCAGCATTCCGATCGTGCAAGCCTTCAAGGATGTCCTCAAGGCTGACACCCTTCTCCTCGGTCTTGCCCTGCCAGACTGTCAGGCACACGCCCCCAACGAGAACTTCCCCGTCGCCAACCTCGAAGCCGGCATCCGGCTCAATCAAGCCCTTCTGCGCGAACTCGCCGCCTGCTAAGGCCCACCTGCCCCATGCCCGCCCCCATCCGCGCCGTCATTTTCGACTTCGACGGCCTTGTCGTTGACACAGAAAGCACTGGCTACCTCACTTGGAAGGAAATCTTCGACCAGCACGGACATCACCTGCCCGTCGAGCGCTATGCGCAGGTCGTTGGAACTGACTTCAACACTTCGTCCTACGACCCACGCCGTGATCTCGAACAGCTCACAGGCATGCAATTTGACTGGGATGATGTCGAAGTCAGGCGTCGCGAACGTGAAAGCGTGCTGCGCCAGAGCCTGCAAACCCTTCCTGGCGTTCGCGACCGCCTCCATGAGGCACGTTCTCTGGGCCTTGCCACCGCCATCGCCAGCAGCAGCCCGCGCTGGTGGATTGATTCATGGATGGATCAGCTCCTGCTGCGCGATCACTTCGATCATTTTTCGACCGTGGATGACACCGGCAAGGTCAAACCTGATCCGAGCCTCTTCCTGCATGCGGCAGAAAATCTTGGGGTTGCCCCAGACGAGGTGGTGATCTTTGAGGACTCCCTCAACGGCCTGCGCGCGGCGCTGGCTGCGGGCATGCGCTGCATCGTCTCGCCGGGCCCGATGACTCGTCATCTTGATTTCTCGGGTGCCTGGCAGCAGGTCGAGTCCCTGGCTGAAGTTTCACTTCGAAGCCTGCTGGAGGCCTAGGGCTTCTGGCAGGGAAGTCGCGAAGTTGCGGGTATTGGTCACTGGGGGAAACCATGCAGGCTGCGTTGTCGCAGCAGCGTTCGTCTCCCAGCTTCCTCTACCTTTCTCATGCCCAAACTCCGCCCTTCCCGCATCCTCCGAGAGCTTCGCGCCGGTCAGAACAGCACTGTTTTGAAGCTCAACATGAACGACCCGCGCATCGTCGAACTCGCGGGCCTCGCAGGAGCCAGCGCCGTCTGGCTCTGCAACGAGCATGTGCCCAATGACTGGCTGAATCTGGAGCATCAGGTGCGCGCCGCAAAGCTCTATGACATGGACACCATCGTCCGGGTCAACAAAGGCGGCTACAGCGAGTATGTGAAGCCCTTCGAATGCGATGCCACAGGCATCATGGTGCCGCACGTCACCAGCGCCGACGAGGCTCGCCATGTGGTGGACATGGTCCGCTGCCGCCCCTTGGGCAGCAAGGCGCTTGATGCCGGCAACATGGACGGGCTCTTCTGCCAGGTGCCGCTGGCGGAATACGCCCACCACTGCAACCACGAGAAGTTCATCATCCTTCAGATCGAAAGTCCGGAAGCCCTGGAGAAGGTCGATGAAATCGCGGCCGTGCCGGGTTTTGACATGCTGCTCTTTGGAGCGGGAGATTTCAGCCACCGCATTGGCAAGCTTGGGCAGGCCACCGATCCAGAAGTCGTGGCCGCGCGCAAGAAAGTGGCGGCCGCAGCCCTCAAGCACGGCAAGTACCCTGCCGTAGCCTCGCTCTACGGTCAGAAGGCCGAGGTCCTGGCGGAAGGAACACGCGTCTTCACCCTTGGTGCGGATGTGCTGGAACTTGGCAACGCCTTTAAAAAGCTGGTCAGCGACTTCGGCGGAGAGGCTGCCGCCACCCAGAGCGATTCCATCTACCAATCCAAATGAGGGCCATGACCACCGATCTCTTCTCCCTCCAAAACAAGACCATTCTCCTTACCGGCGGAGCCGGGCTCTATGGGCGAGGCCTGGCCGCCATGCTCGCAGCGACTGGGGCCAACCTGATCCTGGCAGCCCGCGATGTGGCCAAGCTTCAGGCTGTTGCCGAGGAAGAATGCGCGAAAGGCCACCGGGTCACGGCCGAGCAGCTCGACCAGGGCGACGAATCATCCATCATGGCCCTGGCAGAGCGCGTTCATGCCCGTTTCGGCCCGCTGGATGGCCTCGTGAACAACGCCGTGCTTCGTCCCATGAAGGGCGTCAACGGCACGGCAGAGCAGTTTGCCGATTCCATGCGGGTGAACGCCACCGGCGTGATGCTCATGCACCGGCATTTCGGGCAAAAGATGGCAGAATCAGGACGTGGCAGCATCGTCAACATTGGCAGCATCCAGGGCATGATCGGCCCGAGCTATGAGCTCTATGCCGGCACCAACATCGGCGACCTTCCTCCCGACTACTTCTTCCACAAGGGAGGCATGGAAAACCTCACGCGCTTTTATGCCGCGCTTTACGGACCCAAGAGCGTCCGGGTGAACTGCCTGGCTCCAGGCGGCTTTTTCAATCACCAGCCCGAACCTTTCCTCAGCCGCTACTGCGAGCACACCATGCTTGGGCGCATGGCGGACGAGACAGACCTTGGCGGTGCCGTGATCTTCCTGTTGAGCGATGCCTCCCGTTACATCACCGGCGTGAACCTGCCTGTGGATGGCGGCTACACTGCCAAATAACCTCAGCCCCCGACCGCCACGCCGATGACGCATTTCTCCTGGATCGACTACCTCATCTTCGGCGTTTATCTGGCCGCTTCAGTGGGGGTCGGACTGCTTTCGGCACGAGGCTCCAAATCATTGGGCGATTACTTCCTGGCGGGCCGAGGCATGAACAGCTTCCTGGTCGGCATGTCCATCCTGGCAGCCCTGTTCTCCGGCATCAGCTACCTTGCCGGACCGGCGGATGTGTACAAGAACGGCTTTGCCTTTGCCTACGTCGTCCTGGCCTTTTTCATCGCCACGCCGTTCACGACAATCTGGATGCTGCCGAAATTCTATCAGTCGCGCTATTTCACGGCCTACCAATTTTTGGAGGAGCGCTTCTCCCTTTCCACACGCCTGCTTGCTTCAGGCCTGTTCATCTTCCGGGTGGCCCTGTGGCTGGCTGCAGCCACCTATGCGCCGGCACTCGCGTTGGAAAAAGTCACCGGACTGCCACTCTGGATCACCATCCTGGCCACTGGCACCCTGACGACGCTGTACACCGCCCTTGGCGGCATGAGGGCGGTGATCTGGACGGATGTGATGCAACTCGTCGTTTTGTTTGGTGGGCAGCTGCTCATCGTCATCGTCGCCCTTGGGAAGATTCCTGGTGGACTCGGTGGCATGTGGGAAACCGTGGTGGCGGATGGTCGCATGGATTTGAAGATGTCCTTCTCCCTGGCAGACCGCGTGAACCTGGGCTCCATTCTGCTCGCCGGAGCCTTCCTCCACCTCGTGCAAATGGCCACGGACCAGGTTTCTGTGCAGCGATACCTCAGCGCGGGCAGCCTCAAGGAGTCGCAACGCTCGCTGTGGATCAAACTATGGTTCATCCTGCCCGTGCTGGTGCTCTTTTACGGCACAGGACTCGTGCTCTACGCCTTCTACAAGCAGCACGGCGACCCGCTGGCGGCCGGCTTGATCGCCAAAGAAGACCAGATTCTGCCTTACTTCGTCGTCACCCAGCTTCCAGCGGGTCTTCCCGGCCTGCTCATTGCCGCGATCTACGCCGCGAGCATGTCCACAATCTCCGCAGGCCTCAACTCCCTGGCCTCAGCCACGGTCGTGGACTTCCAGCAGCGTCTTTCGGGCGTGGCGGATGGCGCAGCCAGCAAGATCAGCAATGCGCGCTGGATCACCGTTGGTTACGGAATCCTGGTCATGGCGCTGGCATTCACCGTGTCTTTCATGCCAGGAAACCTCGTCGAATCCGTCAACACGGTCATTGGTCTGGTGGGAGGACCCCTGCTCGGGCTCTTTTTCCTCGGCATGTTCACCCATCGCGCAGACGCACGTGGTGCATTGGCAGGATGCTTCGCAGGTTTCGTGGGACTGCTGGGTTTGTTCTTGTATCAAAACGGCGCTTTCACCGAGCAAAAGCCGCCCCAGATGGTCTCCTTCATATGGTTCAGCCTGCTCGGCACCCTCATCACCATGAGCGTTGGTCTGGCGCTTTCCAGGCCATCTGCCAGGGGCTGATCATTGACGGACCTTCATCCATTTCACGGCCTCCATGCCCGAGGCCAGTTCACGAACATGCACCTCCCAGTCTCCTGGAGCTTCATCGCGGGCAAGCTGGAGCCGCAAAACGAGTTCGCCATTATCTACCACATGGTAGCCATCCCATTCCGCCGGAGTTCCCTCGGCATCACGAATCCGCACCGCCACAGGAATGGCCGCCGGCATGGGCCTGCCTCCCGATGATGTCAGCGTGATCCGCGCCTCGGCCACATTCCCACAAGTGGCTGTCTCCGGCAGGTCGAGCTTCATTTCCAGCAAGGGCGCGGGCGACAGCAACAGCACCCGGCCTTCAGCAGGCCCCAGTTGCAAAGGCAGGGTCAATCCCTGGTCCTCGCGCTTCGGGAGGACAAAGCTGGACCGGGTCAGGTCGTAAACATTCACGCTTTCCTGCCCAAGGTTGAGTGAAGTGGAGACGGCTAGGCCATTCTCCTTCACCAGACCATGCTGCCCGACGTAGGCCCCTGCTTCTCGGCGGTTGTTGATGACGAACAGGCAGGTCGCATCACCATTGCGCGTGGCATGAAGAACGACATCCGGCTGATCGCAGGTCACCTCAGGCACCCATCCGAAGGTGCGGCACTGCTCTTCCAGCTCCTGCGCCTGCGTCTTTGGCGCAGCCTCTGTCGCGCCGACGGGATCAGAAATCAGCGCATCAGGCTTCAATGCAGGGCAGAGGCTCGCATCTGCAATGATTCTGCCTCCTGCCCGCTGCCATTCTCCCAGACGTTTGACCAGGCCTGCCGGGAGAACCTCGCAATCCGTCAGAATCAGGATCTTCCGCCCTTCCAACCCATCGGCCATCAAGGACTCTTCATACACCAGATCCGTCTGCACATGAGCCTGCTGCAAGGCACGCAGAACCTCCAACGACTGCGCTGAAGCTCCCCGGTAAAAACCACGACCGGAAAACATCTGGGAAGTGAAGCTTTCCAGCATCGCCACAGGTGAGCGCAAGGCATCCCGACGCAGAAGCATTGGCCCTAGAGGTCGAAGCAAACGGTCTGTCCATCGGCACAGGGCAGCATAGGCCTGGTCATGCGTGGCACGAAGCGGCTCGGAACTGCCGCGGCGGCCACTCAAGGCCGGCCATCCCTTCCAGACCAAGCCTTTGACGGGGCGAGACAGCATCATCCAGGCATTCAACTGAAGCAGGGCTGGAGCGATGGTGATGTGACGGGCAGGTGCCTCGAGGTCTTCGATCAGGATGCTTTCCGCCGTGTTTGCGGCCCCATGGGGAGAAACCATTTCCCGCTCCCAATGAAGAGGCAGCAGCCCCCAAAAAGGCTTTTTCCTTCCATGGGCAGCATTCATCGCCTGCAACTGGTCGGCGCATAGTCCGCTGAACATCGGGTCACGTGCATCCACCGGCCCATCGCCGATGAAATCGGCCACCATGTCCGTGCCTGCAATGGATGGCTGGCGCACCGCGGGCTCATGCAAGGTCCAGACATCCGTGCGCTCCTGCCTCCGGCGGTCCATGCCCAGATGCCAGGCTTCTTGCACCGACTTCCAGCCATGACCGCCGCTCCAAAACCACTGATAGTAGCGCAGCACCGGATGATCATCCGGCACCACACGATCTGCCGGAAAGCCAGGAAGCGTCTGCCAGTCCACTCCACTCCCGCTCAGGATTTCAGCGGGAATCTCTGTGCCAGAAACCTTCCGCCAGGCCTCCATTTCCGAGACGCTGAAGCCGGGTTGAGCCCGACTTCGCGGCTCGGCATTGAGCCAGACTCCCGCCCACGAGGCATACTCGCGGAAAGCCACCATCAAACGCTGCCCCACATTCCCGGTCAGGCTGCTCAAGCCGCCATTTGCCGCATCCAAATCCACCGGAGACCAGGCCTGTCCATCCCGGCGCAGGCGATGCATTCGTGCGTCCTGCATCAGAACCTGCCAGGGAGCCAAGGCCGCAACAGTCCGAATGCCCGAGACCAGCCCCAGGTCCATGCGTGGCTGCACTTGAAGATGATGATGGCGGTCATGCGGCCCAAGATAGGGCGCATCCACATTCCCCAGAGCGGTCCAGTGAGTGCATGCAAGGCCCTGCAGCTTGGGCAGATCTGACTCGGATGCGCCATCCACGATCACCGGGAAGACCTCCGCAGTCCGTGGCACGATCAGGAAGTCCTGCCACTTCCGAACCTGCAGAGCCCCTTGACCTGTCCGGACCTCCAGCGTGTGCGATCCCGGCTTCATGGCCGTGTCAGGACTGAACTCCGTCTCATGAACCTGGCCGGGCGAGAGATCCGGCAGGATGAAGGACTGCTCCACGCCGCTCACCACAAAACTCATGTCCGCCCCCATCAGCGCCTGGGGGCGCAGGTTCACCAGACGAACCTTCATGGGAAGAGGTTTCTCCATGCGTTGAAACACCTTACGAGCCGCACTGATCGACAATTCCCAGGCGGCAAAACCACGAACACCCGCACAAAGGCGCACCTCATCCACAACACCCTGAAAAGGCTGAGTCAGGCTCAAGTCATTGCCAAGGCTCAATGGCTGTGCACCCGGCTGAATGGCGGCACACTCATGCTGGCCACCTCCCACCTGATAGGAATCGAGATAAAATGCACCTTTGCCCGCCCCATCGTAGGTGAAGGCAAGGTGGCGCCAGGCATCGGCAGCCAAGGTCACGGGCTCAGAAAGGAACTCCTTGGTGTAGGAACCGAAGCCAAGGCGCACGCTCATCTGCCTGCGGCCGCGCGCATCCGCAGGCAGGAGGCTCCAGCGATAGTCCCCCTGCCCTGTTCCCTGCTTGTCGAGAAGACAGGCCGGGACCTCGGCATGAGCTTCGGAGTTCGGGCGCACCCACATCTCCATGGAAAAAGCCCCTGCGGGTGAATGCCTGGGACTGATCTCCAAGGTTACGGCACCCCCGCTGGCCCCCGCACTTCCTGAACAGTTCAAGGCACCCCCAAACCGCCCCTCAGGGGACAGCGCAGCTCCTTTTAAGACCAGACTGGCACCGTGTCCGGAAGCATCCGCCAAAGGGAGTTCATCGAATTTCCAGAACCCAAGCACATGGGGGCCGGTGGCATCGAGATTCGCAAAGCTTTCATGCCAGGGATCTTGGAAGGGAGGTGCAGCCTGAAGGCAGCCAGCCATCGGGAGCAGCAGCAAGAAACTGGAAAGAAGGGCTCGCATGATTTTGGAAGAGCAGTTCAAAAAGCCCCCAAGTTGAGAGATCTGCCATCGTCAGATCTCAGAATCACCTTCTGATGCTTGTCGTAGCATTGCCCTGGCACTGGCCAGCCTTCCGGCAGCTTCGCCGCAGCCTGCCAGCATGGAGAATCCTGGTTCAGCCGGAAGTCCTGCTTCTCCCCTGAACTCCATCCCGGCGCTGCTCCGTTCAGCAACGGCCCCATTTCGTCCACACGACCTTCAAAGGCCTCATAACTCGTTACCCAACCGCGAGTGAGCCAGTTCTTGCCGAGCTTCAAAGTTCCCACTGTGACCATGAGCGTGAGGTTCTTGCCGCCTGTGGCCGCATGCAGGATGTTGTTCCAGCATTCCACGGATTCATCGGGGCTGGAAAGCCGGAAGATGGCCACCGGGCTCAGGCGGGTGGAGATGACCGTGTTGTGGTAGAATTGCAACGTCCCCTTCCGGTAGGTCGTGGCATCCCCCATGTCGCCGCCATAATGGACGATCTGATTGTTGCCATCGCCTTCGCGCTCAATCAGCACATTGCCATAAACCACCGTGCGCCGGTATTCTGGTGCAGCATTGATGGCCGGGTTGCCCATGGCCTCCACCAGGTCAAGCTGCCTGTTGCCACCTTCGATCCAGTTGCAGGCCACCACCAGCCCTGCTGAACGGTCCTTGAGATTGTTGCCACGACAGCCGGCGCGCAGGGGTCCGAACCAGTTCCCTTCATAAACCATGCCGAGACACTCCGTGTAGGCGTTGTGTTCACTGATGCTGCCAGGATTGCCATTGTCGTAGAGGCGGCAGCGCTCCACCCGGACATCTTTGGACTGCGGACTGACCAGCAGGCCATTGCTGCTGTCATGCAGCACAAGATTCCTCAACACGAGATGCTCCACGATCTCCACGTTCACGCTGGCGGCATCTTTGCTGTAGCTGGTCCGCCCTTTGCGCCCGTGAAAGACATGAGGCCTGCGACCACTGCGGATCTCCAGGTTCTCCACGATCAGATGTCCCGGAATGATATGCGTGGTGAGGTTTGTGCCGCCGATTTTCAGCACCCCGCGCTCCTGCCCCCAGTAGTTCAACTGAGACCTCGTCGTGGCATCACGACCATCAATCACCGGAAGCCGGCCTCCTGGCCCAGAAATCCCACGGACCACGATCGGCCTGTCTGCCGTCCCTCGGGTGCAGAGCGCCCATTTCTCCGCATAAGGCTGGGCCCGCCAATGAATGCGGACCTCATCCCCTGGGCCCAGGGCCTCCCAAGGCACCTCTCTGAGGCTGTTCAGGGGCTTTCCAGGCCCTACTTCATGCACGGCGGCCATCGCGGTGCCAAAGCCACCCAGGACAGCAAGGATGAGGAACTCGCCCCATGAAGCCAAAGGACGAGACGTGAATGGCTGGCAGTTCATGGTCGCCAGTAAAACACCTCGTTCATGATTCTGCCAGCGCTTCCAGCCGGGTTTCATGCCGCCGTCACTTTGATCTCGCTCCTGAACGCAATCCCAGATCATCCTTCCGCAAAACCACTGCCGAAAGTTGGCCTTACTCCTGCTTTGTCCAAGATTCCGACGGTTCGCCGCCTTCACCAACCCCAACCACCATGCTTTTCGATCAGTATCAGCCGGAGGATTTCTTCGATGAAATGTTCACGTCCGCGAATCAGGTGCGCCCGCACTATCGCGCCGTGAGCGAGGCCCTCAACGCCGTGTCCGCCGACGATTTTCGCAGCCGGCAGACAGCCGTCGAGGCTGCCTTCATGCGCGGAGGTGTGACGTTCACCGTCTATTCCGACGCTCAGGGGACCGAACGTATCTTCCCCTTCGACTGCGTGCCGCGCGTGATCTCCGCCGAAGAATGGGAGGTGGTGGAAAAGGGCCTCATTCAGCGCCTGACGGCACTCAATCTCTTCCTCCACGACATCTACCACGATCAGAAGATCCTCAAGGACCGGGTCATCCCTCCGCAGTATCTGCTCAGTGCCAAGCACTTCAGGAGGGAGTTCATGCACTTCGAGGTGCCCAAGAACGTCTATGTGCACATCTGCGGCACCGACCTCATCCGTGACAAGGATGGCCGCTACCTCGTTTTGGAGGACAACCTGCGATGCCCCTCCGGAGCCAGCTACATGCTGGAGAATCGCAGCGCCTTGAAGCGCACCTTTCCAGAACTCTTCCAGGCCGCCGGCGTGCGACCGGTGGACCAATATCCTGCTGAACTGCTCAAGGTGCTGCAATACTGCGCACCCGCGAATTTTCGCGGCAGTGATGCCCCGAATGCCGTGCTGCTGACCCCGGGTGTTTACAACAGCGCCTACTTTGAGCATGCCTTCCTGGCGAGACAGATGGGCATCCCGATTGTGGAAGGGCGTGACCTCCTGGTGCGCGATCACAAGGTCTTCATGCGCACCACTGCCGGTCTCGTGCAGGTGGACGTGATCTATCGCCGCATTGACGACGACTTCCTCGATCCATCCGTCTTTCGCGCAGATTCCCTGCTCGGTGTTCCGGGGCTCGTGAATGCCTACCGTTCGGGCAATGTCAGCCTGGCCAACAGCATCGGCACCGGCGTGGCCGATGACAAGGTGGTCTATTACTTCGTGCCAAAGATGATCAAATACTACCTGGGCGAGGATCCCATCCTGCCGAATGTGGACACCTATCTGGCGTCAGAACCACAAGACTGCGCCTACATCCTCGACAACCTCGAAAAACTGGTGGTGAAATCCGCCAACGAGGCCGGCGGCTACGGGATGCTGATGGGGCCGTGGGCTTCGAAGGAGGAGGTCGAGACCTTCCGCAAAATGGTGGAAGAGAATCCGCGCAACTTCATTGCCCAGCATCCGATCTCGCTCAGCCGCCATCCCACCTGG
>CALDGV010000834.1 GCA_937941745.1 uncultured Prosthecobacter sp.
GAAATGGGTGCAAAGCATCAAGCAGGACGGGCCACGCGGACGCTTCCGCTATTATGTGGAGAGCGACACGTTTCTAGAGGGCGCGAACTGGGACAAGGCCGTGTATTGGACGAATGCGGACCGGCTTGACCTGCCGGAGCCAGCAGGGAGCTATGCTGGCAACGAGAAGTTGGGCGAACCACCACAGCTCTACAGCCTGGCAGCGGTGGCTTATGAAAGCCTCATGGTCGGCATGCACCAAATCCTCCGAGGCCCGAACAATGACATCTGCGCAAAAGGTGGTTATCCGAAGCTCACGGACCTGGAACTCTGCTTCAGCCGCGATGGCTTCCATTGGGATCGGCCAGACCGGCGCGGCTTCATCCGTGGCGAGCGTCGGGAAGACGCCTGGGACCGTGCTTACCTGCACACGACGACGGGCGTCTTGGTCGTGTTCGACGACCAACTGGTCTTTCCTTACTGTGCCTATTCCGGTGATGCTGGCGGCGGTCGTGGCAACATCTATGGCGGAGCCAGCATCGGCCTCGCCATGCTGCGGAGAGATGGTTTTGCCTCGATGGATGGCCCTGGAGAGCTGACGACGCGTCCGGTGAAGTTCAAAGGCAAGCATCTCTTCGTGAACGTGAACGGCGACGTGCGTGTGGAAGTGCTGGATGCATCGGAAAAAGTGCTCGCGGTCTCCCAGGTCATTTCAGGGGATCGTACCAAGGCCAGAGTGGAGCTACCCGAGCTTTCCCGATTGGCAGGCAAGCCGGTGAAGTTCCGCTTCCACCTGACCCAAGGCTCATTGCATGCCTTCTGGGTCACTCCTGATAAAAATGGAGCCAGCGGCGGTTATCTTGGTGCGGGTGGTCCGGACTTCGGCGGTGCGCAGGATCTACCCCAAAGTCGCTGAGAATGACAAGAGGACTGCTGTGGCAGCGTTCCCTGACTGCTTTTTCTCCGACATGGTTCCGCCGCCTTCCAATGATCTGACTGCCGCTTACGAACGTGACGGCGTCGTATTCATTCCTGCTTTTCTAACGCCTGCAGAAGTAGCGGAGGTGCGGTTGGAACTGGAACGCTACATCCGGGACGACCTGGCCTCCAAACCTCCCGATGCCCGCACGCTGGAGAGAGATGACAAGACGGTGCGCAACCTGTGGCGACTGGAGCAGCACAATGACTTTTTCCGCCGCCTGGCGGAACGCGAGGACATCCGCACGTTGGTGGCTGCGCTGGTGCATGGCGAGCCGATGCTCGCCGGCGTGGAGACCTTCAACAAACCCGCCCTGATCGGGTCCGGCGTGCCTCATCACCAGGACAATGCCTACTTTTGCCAGACACCGCCGGACATGCTGACGGTCTGGATCGCGATTGATGCAGTGACCCAGGCGAACGGACCGGTCTTTTTCCTGCCCGGCTCCCATCGGGAAGGCATGAAGCCGACGAAGCCCAGCGGCGTACGTGGCAACAGCATCGGCCTGGCGGAAATTCCAGCGGTGAAGCTGGAAGAGCAGATCTGCGGGCTGCTGGAACCTGGAGATGCCACCATCCATCACTGCGAAACCATTCACCACTCGGCCCCCAACACAACGCCGCATTCACGACTGGGCCTGCTCCTGGTGTATCGCGGGCGCCACACGGAGACGGATCCGGCGCTGAGGGAGGCTTATCTGGCAGCGGTGCAAGCAACACCACCTGCCTGAATCAGGTCATTTCACGGTCTGAGCCCCGACAGAGAGAGGCATCTGCCAGATGGCGGCATCCTTGGGGATTTCCTTGAGTTCGAGGAAGGGTGCAGCTGCAGGATCAGGCTGAGAAGTGCGAGCCAGTCTGGATTCATCCACACGGCCTGATGAGGCCTCACGGCTGCTGACAAGCGGCTCTGAAGCAGGATTGAGGGCACGTGGTTCGATACGGGTCCAGAGCTTGGGTGAGAAATAGCCGTCGTTGCTGCGCCAGGCCTGCCCAGGAGTCGAGCGGACATAGAGGGCGAATCGATCAAACATCACCTCCGGCACATAACGGGAGCCGACCTTGGACACGAGAGGAGGATCGCGAGGATCGGGGGCCGACTCGGTGGACTCCAGCAGGTATTCGACATCGTTCATTTTCACCACCACCCAGGCATGCCCCCCCATGTCGCCGTAGCGCCCGAGCGCCACACGGGCGTTGTAGCCCTGGCTGGTAAGCCAGTCGCACAGGTAGATGGCGGAATCCTCACAGTCACCCTGCCCGATGCGCTGTGTCTCCAGGCTGGTCTGCCAGGCATCCGTGGCGTTTTTCTTCATGCCCGGATCACGGGTGTAGATGCAGTTGCCATGGACAGCGGAGCAGATGGTGAAGAGCTGGTAGATGCGTGAGATGTCTTTGGCGAAGACTGCTGGCGGAGCATACCCAGTCAGGAATTCATTCACGTAGCGGAACTTGCGCTGAGAATCGGAGGCCACGACGGCATAGGTGCGACGGCATTTCGGGCACTCGAGACCCAGGCTATGCTGTTCCCGTGTCACACGTACAATGTGGGCGTGCTTGCAGTGCAGACAGCGGCTGAAGAAGGCATCGTCTTCACGGCGCTCAGTCAGGGCTTCGGGGCTGAAATCGTGCAGGCGATGCCCGACGACAAGCAACGCCTGGCTAGCCAGTCCCCCCATGGAGGGCCGCACCGCCACGCCGAGATGCGTCATTTCTGCGGGACTGCGGTCAAAGAACGGCTGAAATTCCTTCAAGAGCTCACGCAGAGATGGCCCCTCGGCTGTGCAGACGGAGATTTGATAATAGCGGGGCAGCGCCTCCTGGAGCTTTGCAGTGAGCGCATCCAGGTCATCCATCACCAGGGCCGGAAAGTGCTTCTGCACCCAGTCATCCATCTCGGGATCGAGCTTCAGCACCGGCTTCTTCCCGGCCATTCGGGCGTAATTGAGCCGGTCCACCAGATCCACACGAAATCGCGTCGGTGTGTAAAGATGACTTTGGCCGTTCAGCCGCTCGGTGGCAGCCACTGCCAGCAGGTTCCAGACTCCTTTTTTGTGGGCGATCAATCCACCCGCAAGGGAGACCCCTGCGAGGACAGACCAAGTGATGAGTCGGCGGACCATGCTTATTGATCAAATTATAGTAATTATACAACTCCACTGCAAGGCCTATTCCCTGCCTCACGGAGAACTTACATCTCCCCTGCCCCACCAAGTTCCGATTCCCACCCAGGCGGGAGCCGTGCTATGCATGCGCGATGTTCACGCCCGCCAGCCCAGCCCAACTTCGTGAAAGCCATGGTTTTCTCCGTGCCGCGGTCATTTCCCCGGAACTGGCCCTTGGCGATGTGACCGCCAATCTGGCCATCTTGAAGCGTGAGACCGCAGCCCTAGTCGCCCAGGGTGTACGGCTGATCGTTTTTCCTGAACTGAGCCTGACTGGTTACTCCTGCGCAGATCTTTTCCACCACGCCGCCCTGTTGGACAAGGCACGCAAGGCCCTGCAGGAGCTGGCGGCAAGCACGGCTGGGCAGGGCTGTGTGGTCGTTGTGGGCCTGCCGCTGGCCGTGGAAAGCCGTCTCTACAATGCAGCCGCCGTGCTGGCCGAGGGGCGGGTGCTTGGCTACGTGCCCAAGAGCTTCCTGCCAAACTCCGGCGAATTTTATGAGCGGCGCTGGTTCTCCCCAGCCACCACCCTGGCCGCATCCGATCTGGATGGCGTGCCCATCGGCACCGACCTGCTTTTCAGTGCCACCGACCTGCCCGGCTTTGTGCTCGGCCTGGAGATTTGTGAGGACCTGTGGACGGTCATCCCCCCCAGCAGCCAGGCCGCGCTCGCCGGAGCCACAGTGCTGGCCAATCCATCGGCCAGCGACGAGGTTCTGGGCAAGGCGCCCTACCGACGTGGTCTGGTGAACCAGCAGTCTGCCCGCTGTCTGGCTGCCTACCTGTATGCAGGGGCCGGAGCCGGAGAGTCGAGCACCGATGTGGTCTATTCCGGTCATGGCCTGATTGCTGAAAACGGCGTCCTCCTGGCGGAGACGGAGCGCTTCTCCTTCCAGACTCAGTCGGCCGTGGCGGATCTGGACCTGCAACGGCTCCAGCACGAGCGCTTCAAAAGCGCTGCGTTCCGGGATGATGAAGCGCGCCCCATCTTCCGATGCGTGCCTTTCCAGCTGGGTCAGGCATCGGGCATCGAGACGGCCCTGCGGCGCCCGCTTTCACCGCATCCCTTCATCCCGGCCACAGGCGCCGACCGGCGTGCAGTTTGCCAGGAAATCTTTGCCATTCAGGCCACTGGCCTCGCCCGCCGCCTGCGACAGACACGCAGCAAGACCGTCGTGCTTGGCCTTTCTGGCGGGCTCGACTCCACCCTGGCCCTGCTTGTCCTGCTGGAGGCGCTGAAGCGTGGCGGCCTGCCGCGTGAAGCGGCCCTGGCCGTGACGATGCCAGGCTTCGGCACCACCAGCCGCACCCGGACCAATGCCGAAAAACTGGCCCAAGTCCTCGGCGTGCCTCTACGCACCATCAGCATCCAGGCCGCCGTGCAACAGCACTTCAGTGACATTGGCCACCCGCCCGGCCAGCACGATGTGACCTATGAAAACGCCCAGGCCAGGGAGCGCACCCAGGTGCTGATGGATGTGGCGAACCAGACCGGCGGCATTGTCCTGGGCACGGGTGACCTTTCCGAAGCCGCACTGGGATGGTGCACCTTCAACGGCGACCACATGAGCATGTACCATGTGAATGCTGGCGTGCCCAAGACCCTCGTGCGCTTCCTGATCGAGTGGGCAGCGATGGATCTGTATGCTGACGAAGCTGCTGACATCCTCTATGACATCATCGCCACTCCCATCTCACCGGAACTCCTGCCTGTCGGAGCTGATGGCCAGATGGAGCAGAAGACGGAAGACACCGTGGGCCCTTACGAGCTGCACGACTTCTTCCTTTTCCACTTCGTGCGCCATGGCTGCCCGGCGGAAAAAATCCGCTACCTCGCGGGCATTGCCTTTGCCGGTCTTTATGAAACCGAAGTGATTGACCGCTGGCTCGCGGTGTTTCTGAGGCGCTTCGCTCAGAACCAGTTCAAACGTTCCTCCATGCCCGACGGCCCGAAAGTAGGCTCCGTGGCCCTCTCTCCTCGCGGAGACTGGCGCATGCCCAGTGACTGGGCGGGCATCCTGGAGTGAATGAGCCTGACCGGGTTTTCCTGTACTGCGGGCGATGTTTATTTCGAGCTGTTCGTTGCCACAGACGTCATTATCGGCTCGTTAAATCTGCACATGGCCCTCCCGACTGTCCGCTTCAAGCACGCCCGCTTTTCCGCCCGATTCCCTGAGACCTACCGCTACTCGAAATCCCACTACTGGATGGCTCCAGTGGAGGGTCAGGAGGGAGTGTGGCGGGTGGGCTTCACGAAGTTCGCCACGCGGATGCTCGGAGAGTTGGTGGACTGTGATTGGAAGGTGCCAGCCGGAGGCCCGGTGGAGCCTGGGCAGATTGTGGGCTGGGTGGAGGGCTTCAAAGCCGCCTCGGATGTTTACTGCGTGATGCAGGGCAGCTTTGTGGAGGGGAATCCCTACTTGAAGCAGGATGCCTGCGTGGTACGCAGCGATCCCTATGAGGTGGGCTGGCTGTATGCGGTTCGGGGCGAACCTGAAGAGGGTCACCTGGATGTGCACGGCTACATCGCTCATCTGGGAGCGATCATTCAGCGCATGGCCGAAGAGGGCCATGGCGAGGAAGCTGCAGCGGAAGAGTGAACCCCTGCCCAACG
This sequence comes from uncultured Prosthecobacter sp., assembly GCA_937941745.1. Taxonomy (GTDB): domain Bacteria; phylum Verrucomicrobiota; class Verrucomicrobiia; order Verrucomicrobiales; family Verrucomicrobiaceae; genus Prosthecobacter. The sequence goes on from CALDGV010000834.1 coordinate 5,737, forward strand.
GAATGAAAAAGGGCGGCCGGAAAACCAGCCGCCCTCGAAGAATGCACTGCCGTTGACTGGATCAGGGCTTGGGCACCCGCTTGAATTCACGGGTCAGGTTCGTCAGGGAATCCTCCACGCCCATCCGCTCCAGGCTGGAGGCTCCGACGAAGCCGTCGGCAGTGGTTTTGCTCAGGATGTACTCCACATCCTTGGGCGTGTTGATCGGCCCCCCATGCGTGAGTGTGAAAATGTTCGGGTTCACGCTCTTCGCGGCATCAATGATGTCCTGGGAAACTTTGACAGTGTGATCCCAGTCCACCACGGCTTTCACCACGCCGATGCTACCTCCGACAGTGGTGCCAACATGGGCGATCACGGCATCTGCACCGTTCTTGGCCATCTCGATGGCCTCTTCAGGCGTGGCGACATACACGATGGAAAAGAGATCCATACGGCTGGCGAGGCCCACCATCTCAAACTCCTTTTTCACGCTCATGCCGGTCTCCTCCAGCACACCGCGGAAGTGCCCGTCCACGATGGTGTGGGTGGGGAAGTTGTTCACGCCGGAGAATCCCATCTCCTTCACACGGCCCAGCCAGTGCCACATGCGGCGGCGAGGGTCGGTGGCATGCACGCCGCAGATGACGGGGATTTCTTTGACGACGGGGAGGACTTCATACTCGCCGATCTCCATGGCGACGGCGTTGGCATCACCATAGGCCATCAGCCCGCAGGTGGAGCCGTGGCCCATCATGCGGTAGCGACCGCTGTTGTAGATGATGATGAGATCGGCGCCCCCCTTCTCGATAAACTTGGCGCTGATGCCGGTGCCCGCGCCGGCAGCGATGATGGGCTCGCCCTTGGCCAGCGTGGCCTTGAGACGGTCGATGACTTCCTGCTTGGTGTAAGGGTTTCCGATTCCGGTCCAGGGATTGGGCATGGCAGTGAGAGTTGACGGTTGTTGGCAGTGGTTGACGTTGGTTGGTGAAAACCGTCGTCAGCTGAACTAAACAACCTTAAACCGCTGCTCATGCACGCCCCCGCCGCCATCCAGGAACTATCCGAAACGCACACACTCGGCGCAGGCACGGAATATCGTGTGGTGCGGGCCAGCGCGGAGGACAACCGGCCCTGGATCCGCGGCGCACCCGTGTGTGGCACGCTGAAGACGCACCGAATCTGCCACGCAGGCATCATGACGGCGCAGGCCCCCTACCGGATTGTGCGGATGCATCAGAGCGGGCTTTATTTCCTCGCCTGCCTGAGCGGAGAAGGCCGGGTGCTGGTGGACGGGCGCTGGCAGAAATGTGGTGCAGGCATGGCGGTGGCACTCCCACCCTTCATGGTGAATGCCTTCGAGGCGGTGAAAGGGAAGGCCTGGCGCTGCTGCTGGGTGCGCTACGAACAGGTGGTGGGCCAGCAGCCGATCTTGAGCAGCAGTTCACCGCTGATGGCCGCATTCAGCGGACAAGCGCTGTATGCGGCGATCGAAGGACTGATCGAAGAGGCGGCACATGAGGCAAAGCCTGCGGCGATGTTTCACTGGGTGGAGCTGGTGCAGAACTACGTGGAACGCTTTGCCCAGCCCTGGCAGCAGGATGACCGCCTGTGGCGGCTCTGGGAGATGGTGGCGGCGGATGTGGGCAAGGATTGGACGCTTGATGAGCTGGCACACCAGGCGCATGTAAGCGCAGAGCACCTGCGCCGACTCTGCCGCAAGGCGCTGGGCCGCACGCCGATGCATCACGTGACGTGGCTGCGCATGCGCAAGGCCTGCGAACTCCTCTCCACCACCAATCTGAAGATCGAGACAGTCTCCCACACCGTGGGCTATCAGAACCCCTTCGTCTTCAGCAACACCTTCAAGAAATGGATCGGCTGGAGGCCGAGCGAGCACCGGGCCCGGGCCCAGGCATGATCCTGATGCGCCGTTGAGGTTGCAATAAGGCGTGCGGCATGGCTTCATGCCGGGCATGAAAAACCTCACCGCCGCCCTTTGCGCCAGCCTGCTCAGCCTCGCCGCCCTCGCGTCCGCCAAAGATTCCACCGCCTCCGATGTGCTGCCCTCCACGGTGAAGCCGTGGGACAAGCATTACGTGGACTTTGAAACAGGCTACCTCTGGAAGGTGGGCGGCAGTACAGAGCGTGACTATGGCATGGTGCCGGTGATGCTGACCTGGCGCTCACCCGAAGTGCTGGGACTGGATTTCGCCGATGGCTCAAAGCTCTTCATCCGCAACCGTCTCTCCCTGCTGGGACAGTGGATCGAAACAGGACCCGAAAACCATTACTTTGGCGTCATGGGGGCTCCCTCGATCGAATGGTGGAACGCGGCGGGCACATGGTCTCTCTATGCGGGCATCGGGGGTGGCGCAGGCTGGATCGACTCTCAGGGCGTGGTCGGCGGCCAGGGCCAGGACTTCACGCTGAACTGGTTTGCCAATGCAGGTGTGGCCCATGCCATCAATGAGACGATGCAGGTCCGGGTGGGAGCGATGTTTCAGCACCTTTCCAACGGCGGCGCCACGGATCCGAATCCGGGCGTGAACTCATTGGGCGTCACGGTGGGTCTTTCCTGGGGCTTCTGATCTGTGCATTCATGAGCCAATTCAGCATCGTCGAGGCCATTCGTGAGCGTGCGCAGGCCGGGGCCACTGCGCTGGTGCAAAAAGACCGCTCACTGACTTATCAGGAGCTTTTTACGCGCTGTGACGACCTCGCCGCGCAGATCCGCCCCCATCTGGCATCCACGCCAGGTCGGACGGACCGGCTGCGCATCGGTGTCCATTTCCCCAGTTGCCTCGACTATGTGCCACTGGCGCTGGCCACGCTGGCCGCCGGAGCCTGCTTTGTCCCCATCCCAGATGAATTGGCCGAGGAGGAGAAGCGCGAACTGCTGACCCGCACCGCCCTGGATCTGGTGCTGGTGATCGAGGCGGCTGCCGCCTGGCTGCCCGACAATGCCCAGAACCTGGGCCGTCTGGAGGTCAACGGTCA
>CALDGV010000835.1 GCA_937941745.1 uncultured Prosthecobacter sp.
GGCCATGGGGGAGGGCTTGGGTCAGGAAAAGGGCTTTCTGGGTGACGGCGTCGGTGAAGATGAACTGGCCGCCCATCCTCAAGATCCAATGCCTGCGGGCCCGGAACTAGGCGAAGGATCTGGCCGGGGGCCAGGGGCAGCACCGCTCACACTGTCGCAGGAGGAGAGCCGTTTCGACACCGCCCGGAAGGAAGGCGTGAAAAGTCAGGACTTCTCCCGTGCCCGGCTCGGTACGGTGCTGGAAGTCCAGAAGGGGCGGCATGAAGTGGACAAAGCCGTCCAAGCTCCGGTCGCGGCGGGTGCGGTTGCCAGTCCTGGACAGGGTGGCGGGCAGGTCTGGCGGGAATCCCTGACACCAGAGGAAAAGGCGGTGTTGAAGCGTGTTTTCCAATGAGAGCCCGCCCACGGCATCTCGAGGCTTGATCTCACCGCCTTCTCCGCCATGTCTGGCAGTTCTATGCGCATTCTTTCCGGCCTTCAACCCAGCGGGCGTCTCCACATCGGCAATTACTTTGGCATGATGGAGGCTGCGCTGAAATTGCAGCATGAGGGCGAGGCCTACTACTTCATCGCCGACTATCACTCCCTCACCACCGTCCACGACGGCAAGCTGCTGCGTGACCACGTTCGCAACCTCGCCATCGACTTCCTCGCCTGTGGCCTGGACCCCGACAAATGCGTGTTTTTCCGCCAGAGCGACGTGCCGGAGCACTGCGAGCTTTCCTGGATCCTCAGCACCGTGACCCCCATGGGCTTGCTGGAGCGCTGCCACAGCTACAAGGACAAGGTGGCGAATGGCATCAAGCCCTCACACGGCCTTTTTGCCTATCCGGTGCTCATGGCCGCGGACATCCTGATTTACGATGCGGATGTCGTGCCTGTGGGCAGGGATCAAAAGCAGCATGTCGAAGTCACGCGCGACATCGCCATCAAGATGAATGAAACCTTTGGTGAGGGCCTCTTCAAGCTGCCCCAGCCGCGCATTCGCGAGGAAACGGCGGTCGTGCCCGGCTTGGACGGGCAGAAGATGAGCAAGAGCTACGACAACACCATCCAGCTCTTTGAAGAACTGCCCGCGCTGAAGAAGAAGGTCATGGGCATCAAGACGGACTCGACCCCGGTGGAGGCCCCCAAGCCGACCGAAGGCAGCAGCATCCTGGCGCTCTACAAGCTGGTCGCCTCGGAGTCGGACTACCAGGCCATGGTCGCCGACCATGAGCGCGGAGGCGTCGGCTATGGTGATTTCAAAAAGCGTCTGCTCCAGGCCATGACGGAATACTTCGCCCCCTTCCGGGAGCGGCGTGCGCAGATCGTGGCAGATCCTCAGTATGTGGACCGCGTGCTGGCTGAAGGGGCTGAAAAGGCACGTTCCGTGGCCCGCAAGAACCTCGCCCGTGTTCGTGATGCGGTGGGGCTTGGCTGAAAGACGCTGCCGGGCCGGTGAACTGCCCACCTGGACCCATCGTATTCAGGAGCAACACCCATGCCGTCCGTTCTCCGCACTTACCTGCTCCGCCTCTGGCGGCTGGCGTTGCTTGCTGTGGCCGTGCTGGTGATTCGTGAGGCGGTGCAGACCCGTGAAAAGCTGGAAGCCGCCGCAGCACTCTCGCCAGAGCGGCTGAAGGACTTCTTTCCGGACATCCAGAAGCTTGGCGAGCCGAATCCGGCTAACGGCTGGCGCGCAGCCTTGGACGGCCGCGAGCAGCTTCTAGGCTATGTCACCACGACCTCACCCGAATCCGACAAGATCATTGGTTACTCAGGTCCTTCAAACTGCCTGCTCGTCTTTGACATCAAAGGGGTGCTGACCGGCGTGCGCCTTCTCAAGAGCCATGACACCACCGAGCATGTCGCTGAAGTCGTCGCGGACAGGGAGTTCTTCCTGCAGTTCAAGGGGTTGAAGCCCGGTGGAGAGGCTCCACCCCAGGTCCACGGGGTCACCGGGGCCACCTTGACCAGTTCAGCCATCGCCCAAGGCATTTTGGAGAAGCTTGGGCGCGCCTCAGGTGCCTCGCTGCGGTTTCCCGAAGAGATCACCTTGGCGGAGGTGGAACGCCTGGAGCCTGATGCGGACAAGCTCGTGCCTTCTTCACGCCATCCCGGCGGCTTTGAGGTGCTGAATGCCGCCGGGCGGAAGATCGGCCTTGTCGTGCGCACTTCGCCGGTGTCCGACGGCATCGTCGGCTACAAGGGACCCACGGATGTGCTCATGCTGCTGGATGACCAGGGCAGCACGCTGAAGCGCATCGCCATCCGGAAAAGTTACGAGACGAAGCGCTATCTGGCCTATGTCACGGGAGACGACTACTTCATGAACCTCTTCAATCAGAGCACGCTGGAGAGGCTGGCGGAGATCGACTTCAAGGCCGCCAAGATAGAAGGCGTTTCCGGTGCCACAGAGACAAGCTGGTCCGTGGCGGAAAGCCTCAAGCAGAAGTCCCGCACTCTTCTGGAAGCCCGGCCTGCTGGATGGCTGCGACAAATCCGGTGGCGCTGGCAGGACGCAGGGCACCTGCTGGTGATTGTTTCGGCCTTGGTCATGGCCTTCACCCGGCTGAGAGGCGTGGCCTGGATGCGTCACGCTCATCACCTGCTGCTGCTCGTGTATGGTGGGTTCATTTCCGGGGAGCTGCTCTCGCAGGCCTTGCTTACAGGCTGGGCGGCTCATGGCACGCCCTGGCGCAGTGCGCCAGGCTTCCTCCTGCTGGCTGCCGTGGCGTTGCTCGGCCCGGTCTTCAGCAGCAAGCAGCTTTACTGTCATCACATCTGCCCTCATGGAGCGCTTCAGCAGCTTGTGGCGCGCCGTCTGCGCTTGCAGTTGCGGGTTGCACCGGGGCTGGAGCGCTGGCTTACCCGGCTGCCCTTTCTGCTGCTGGGCTTTGTTTTTGCCAGCGTCGTCCTGGGGTGGTCCGTGGACCTCAATGATGTGGAGCCCTTCGATGCCTATGTGATTCACATCACTGGCTGGGCCAGTGTGGCCATCGCGTTGGTTGGGCTCGTCGTCTCTCTTTTCCAGCCTCTGGCCTACTGCAAGTATGGCTGTCCGACGGGTGCCCTCTTCAAGCTGCTGCGTTTCACCGGTGATCAGGACCGCCTTGGGCTGCGTGACTGGGTTGCGGCAACTCTGCTGGCGGTCACCGCGCTGATGACCGCCCTTTGAACGTGGTTGGAAGGCCTCAGCTCAGCAGAAATGCGCGCCGCGTGTGTTCACGTAAAGCGAGAAGAGGCTTTGTGAGGCGGTGATGAAGAGGCGGTTTCGCTTGGCCCCGCCAAAGCACAGGTTGCTGGCGGTTTCTGGCAGCTTGATGAAGCCGATGCGCTGGCCTTCGGGGCTGAACACATGCACTCCGTCGAAGCCATCGCCCACCCAGCCGGCGCTGGCCCAGATGTTGCCCTCCACGTCGCAGCGCACACCATCGGAGCCGCCTTTGCCTTTGGCGTCGGCAAGGGCTCCCTTCATGACCGCCAGTTCCCGGCCGTTTTTGACCTTCGTGCCTTCGATGTCATAAACGCGGATGTTCTTTGGGGCTCCTGTGTCCACCACGTAGAGCTTCTTGTAGTCGGGCGAGAAGCAGAGGCCGTTGGGCTTGGCGAGGTCGTCGGTGATTTTTTCAATCTTGCCAGAAGGGTCGATTCGATAGACCGCCTCCTTGAGCAGGAGTTCTCCCTTGTTGCCCTCATAGTCCATCATGCTGCCATAGCCTGGATCGGTGAACCAGATGGACCCGTCGGGATGCACAGCACCATCATTGGGCGCATTCAGCGGCTTGCCGTCGAACTGGTCGGCCAGCACAGTCACCTTGCCATCGAGTTCGTAACGCACCACGCGGCGGGTGGCGTGCTCAAAAGAGATCTGGCGTCCATGGAGGTCAAAGGTGTTGCCGTTGCTGTTGTTGGCGTTGTTGCGCATCACGGAGACGTGACCGTCTTCGGCCAGATAGCGCATCTGGGCGTTGTTCGGAATGTCACTCCACACGAGGTAGTTGCCGGTGCCGTTCCAAGCCGGGCCTTCCGCCCAGAGCATGCCGGTGTGAAGACGTCGGATGGGTGAATTTCCCTGGATGAGCTTCTCGAACGCCGGCTCCAGCGCGATCACATCTGGATCAGGGTAGCGCTCCGGAGTCTGGCCGCTCCAGTCGCGCCCAAAGGCACTGGCGGCGGTGGCGGTGACAAGGGTGGAGAGAAAGGCGCGGCGGTCGGTGGTCATGATGATGAAATGGCGTTCTAGGAAAGCGTGGCGGTGCACGCAAGCCTGATTGCGGAGGTTCAGCGGGCAAGTGACCTCTTCAGCGCATTGCGGGTGATCTGCTGCACGCGTTCATCAGGCCCGTGAGGGCGGGAATAATGGCTCCATGGAATCATGTGGCCGGGAGGATCGCTCAGCCCCTGGCTCCAGAAGATGGTCGTCGCATTGAAGACGATGTTTTTCTTCGGTCCTTCAAAGACGGTGGCGGCATATTTGCCGAGGCGGGTGCCGCCGGCCCAGACATTGCCCTCAGCGACGACTTCGAGGCCTTCGCGAGCCGTGTCTGGATCTCCATGGAATTCCCAGCCGACCAGGCCGGCGATGCTGTCGCCCTTTTTCATGCCGGTGCCTTCAAAGAGCCAGTGGTCAGGCTTGGCGCAGGTCCAGTCACCGCCGCCATTGAAGGGGACGATGGTGCGCGCGCCGATAATTTCGCGTTCGTCCGGGCCCGGGTTCTCGAAGGGGCCGAGCACTTTGGAATAGGCCTCCTTTTCCTCCTCGCGAAATTCGCCGAAGCAGGTCTCGCGTGTGAGGCGTCGGTTGGGCTCGCCTTGGGCATTCGCGGTGAAGGGCGTGACCATGTACACATCGTTCGCGGACAGCCAGAGCACGCTGAGCCCATCTGAGATGGCCTTCTTGACGTTTTGAAACTGGCGCACGTCCCAGTATTCATCGTGACCGATGCTGATCAGGGTCTTCACCCGGCTCAAGTTGGCAGGGTCCAGGTTGTCCACATTGGAGCAGTAGGTGACATCGTAGCCTTCCTTTTCCAGCCAGTAGCAAAGCGGGTATTCCCAGAGCAAAAACTCCCCGCTGCCCATGCTCTGCGGGTTGTCAAAGATCTGGACATACTTGCCGTAAGGGCGGTCAAAGCTGACGCTGACGCCAGGAGCATGAGCGGCCCGTGGGTCCGTGTAGAGTGATTCATTCACCGGCCAGCGGTTGTAGGCCTGCCAGGTGTTGTCGCTGCACTGGAAGAGGATGTCCGCCGGGCGGTCGTCTTTGACGATGAAGACGATGTAGCTCTGCCAGTAGGGCTTGTCGGCGGCTTCTGGAACGGTGGAGAGCCGCCCGAGATACACGCCGCTGGGCCAGTCTGCGGGGATGGTGAGGGTTGTGGAGGCCTCCCATTGGCATTCGCGCAGGCGGTTTTCACCCATCTCTGGCACGGGCTGCGTCCTGCCCTCGAAGGGGCCGAGTGTGGTCATGAGGCGGGAGCCCACACCGTCGTAGTAACCCATGCGGAAGATCTCGACCGTGAACTTCGAGGCAGGTTTGGTGCTGACAAAAATGTCGAGCTTCTCTCCAGCTTTCACGGACTGCCGGGAGCAGTAGCCCTCGATCAGGGACGTGCGGTAGGACTTTGCGCTGTCCGGCATCATCCGGGTGAGCTGGAAGCTGGCACCGACCCTGGCATTTTCGAGCTTGATGAGGTCAGGCTGGCGTGCGGCGGCCGCATTCGCAGGCAGGAAAGCCTGGGTCACGGCGGCAGCGGTGGTGGTTTTGAGGAAATCACGACGGTCCATGGTAAAACCGTACGGGCCACGTGGCTGGAATCACACGCTCGAAGGCTGCATCAGGCCAGGCACATCCTCCGCCAGGTAGCGGCGGGAGACTTCAACGTACTTCAGGGCCAGCCTGCCCGTGGATGTCTGCTCCTCAGGGCTCAGCGGCCGGACAACCTTGGCAGGAGACCCCATCACGAGGGAGCCCGGCGGCACCTGCATGTTCTTGGTCACCAGGGCACCGGCGGCCACGATGCTGCGTGAGCCGATCCGGGCACCATCCAGGATGACTGCGCCCATGCCGACGAGCACTTCATCCTCGACCGTGCAGGCATGCACGACCGCACGATGGCCCACCGTGACCCGGTCTCCCAGGATGCAGGCGTGGTCATCGCTCACATGGAGCACGGAGCCATCCTGCACGTTCGACTGGGCACCGACGACAATGCGGTTGATGTCGCCCCGGAGCACGCTGCCGAACCAAATGCTGGACTCCGCGCCGAGCTCCACGGCGCCAATGACGACGGCTCCAGGCGCAATGAAAACACCCTCGGCCAGGGATGGGCGGACGTCAGGAATCAAGAAATTTTTCAGGTTAGGGGGGCTCATAAAACCGCGTGGTTGCTGGGCTGGCGGCGATTTTTATGTTTGACGCTACCGGCCCGCTGGCCTCTAAATCGACCGCGATTCCGCGATAATCAACTCGCAGGAGTCGCACGAACACACAAGCAACCAACTACCCGACAAGAACATGAACAAAGCTCAACTCCTGGAACTGGTTCAGAAGAACCTTGGTGGCGAAACCAGCAAGCGCGCTGCTTCCGATGCTCTCGATGCCGTGCTTGAGGCCATCGCCAAAGGCGTGAAGAAGGACGGCAACGTCCAGCTGATCGGCTTCGGAACCTTCAAAGTTGCCAAGCGTGCCGCCCGCACCGGCCGCAACCCGAAGACTGGCGCTTCCATGAAAATCAAGGCTTCGAAGACCGTGCGCTTCGTCGCTTCCTCCTCGTTGAAGGGCTCCCTGTAATTCCAGGGAATCCGCCTCAAGGCGAAAAATAAAGAACCCCGCAGAGGACCGTGCCTGCGGGGTTTTTTGTGCCTGGATGACAAAGGCGGAATTCACGGGGACAGCGCCGTGTGCTGGAGAAGCTCGACGCCGAAGTCTCCGGCCGGGATCCAGAGCTCCTGGGAGGCGGTGAAGGCGGTGCGGTCCACCCTGAGCCAGAGGTTGGAGGGTGTGTCATAGGCCGCCACAGGTTTCAGCGAGCCCGTGCCGGACTGAATGCTGGCGACTTCGAGGTTGCCATAGCTGCTGGCGAGCAGGTGCCCGCTGACCACATGCAGAAGGGATGGAGCCGCGGCTGTGGACCAGCTGTTGATCTGGCCGAGACGACCTGTGACGGAGTTGTAGCCCACCCCCACCACGCCGATGCTGCCGGAATCGCGAACGAGGTAAAGCCGAGTGCCATCCGTGGCCACAGGGGTGTGGAAGGGCGTGGAGGTGATGTAGTTGTCGAGCTGCCAGGCACTGACGCCGTCGTAGGCGCTGGCCTGGATCACACGAGTGGCAGGGCCGGCAGTGGAGATCTGCTGATCGCTGTTGGTGAGGATTACCGCGCCCTGTGCATCCGCCTGGGCAACGCTCAGAAGCCGGCCCGGAATGGACACGGGATCGCGCAGCACAGGAGTGGTGCTGCGCCAGTCGATCACCTGAAGCCAGGAGGCCATCCGGTAGTCGAGCGGGCGGTAAGGAATGATTGAGACGAAGCCCCTGCGGCTGGCGGCAGCGATGGGCTTGGCAGCCTGGGCCGTGGCCGTGTCGTAGCTCAGGAAAATGAAGCCGCCCTGCGTGAAGGCAGTGCTGGTGCTGCGCAGGTCTCCGTTCACGCGCACCACCTGGGCGGTTTCTGCATGGATGCCGAAGTCGTCCAGACTCACAGGACAAAGCGCGGCTGCCACAGTTCCAGGGGGAGAGGCGGTCATGAGAGGTGCCGCAGATGCGGTGTTTGCTTCAAGGATGATGCCCGTGCTGGTGTTCGCCGACGGAACGGTCCGGTTGGGGGCGATGTCGAGAACGGTTGGCAGAATCATGATCGGCCCACTGAACCACCACCAGTTCCTCCAGGGTTGTGTCGGCACGTACCAGACGAGGCGGTCTTCTCCCACCCAGAGGCCTTGAGTGGCATCCAGCCGGAGGTTCCAGACATTCATGGCGCTGAAGTCATGCTCGACACGTCCCACTTCAGTGACCACGGGAGCTGCGCTGGAGAGATCCAGGCAGAGCGTGCGGAGGTGCTGGCCTTTCTCCGCGCTGGCTGAAACCCACTGCGCCAGGAAAAGCAGGCTGTCTTTCTGGGTCTGGCCGACAATCTGCCCTTCACCAAGGTCGATGACCTGCTCCAGTGCATCTGGATCACTGCTGGAGGTGATCCGGATCATGGCATGGCCGACATTCGGTGCGAGGGAGGCAAGCCGCAAAGAGAAGCCACCCCAGTTCAAGCTCGACGGTCCGTCTTCAATCTGCACCAGATGCTGTCCCACGGGAACCACGCGGTCGGCACGCCATGCCAGCGGCAGCGAGGTCACTGGACTGGCTTCGCCTGGAGAATCTGTGCGATGAATGAGGAGTTCCTGGCCTGAGATCGTCACATAATGGCCGGCGATGAAGCTGCCCCGGCGTGGGTTGAAGCTGTGCTCAATCGTAGGTCCTGCCGTCAAGGTGTCCGCGCCGACCTGAACGACCTGAACAGCCTTTTCCGGCCCCGAAGGATTCCACCAGGTTTGGAAGGGGACCATCACCACTCCCTGCTCGGGCAGGTATTCCACGGCCTTCTCATCATAATTGGCTTCGCTCCAACTGTAGCCGTTCTCGGGGCCGAGCGGGAGGCGCGACAACAGGGCTGGCGCCGTGACATCAGCAACATCAAACAATGACACGGTGACTTGGCGGCCCTCCACGCCGACGGCCAGCAGGCGGTCTCCCAGAGGCTCCAGGTAGGTGCTCCATCCTGGAACTTCCAGCACCCCGGAAAGCACTGGCGCTGCCGGGTTGGCGAGATCGACGATGAAAAGTGGGTCGATCTGGAGAAAGGTCACGATGTAAAGCCGGTCACCATCCAGGCGCGTGGCATGCAGGCTTTCTCCGCGTGCTCCTTCGATCTCCAGCGCCGCCATCGGGGTCACGGTGCTCCCTTCGACCGGGAAGGTTTCCACCCAGGTCTGCCGCTGATTCCAGCTTATGTTCCAGTCCGGCCAGGAGAGCGTCACGGCGACAACCGCATCGTTGACGATGCCGATCTTGAACTTGTCCTGGATGGCTCCGCGTGGGGTGAAGGTTTTGATCAGCCTTGGGCTGCCTGAGATGTCCACCAGATGCAGTCGATGCTGGGCGTTCAGGGCGTTACTGGTGCCAAAGCTCGTGGCGACCAGCAGATGACCGCCCGCAGCCTGGAGTACCGCACTGTGCGCCGGGAAACGCAGGGTGCCGAGCTTGGCCGCTGATTCCATGTTCGTCAGGTCGATGCTGGTCAGGACGGCTTCTCCAGTGGTCGTTCCGGAAACACTTTGAGGCCAGACGCTGCAAAGCACATGCAAGGTGGAGCCGATGAGACGGCTGTCCGTGATCGCACCATCGAGCGGCACTTCGCCGACGATGGCAGGCACGCCGTCGGAAACCTGGATCAGCCAGATGGTGGCGGCTCCAGGTCGTGTCTTGTCGTTGGAGCGTCCCAGCAGGGCCAGGCGGGTGCCCGCTTCATCCAGCACAAACATTTGTTCGCCGCTGGCAGGCAGGCGGAGGCTACCGGTGCGCACTGGAGCTGCAGGGTCTGTCAGATCCAGGATTTGCAGGCCACGGTATTGATTGAAGAAGTACACCTGGCTGCCCACGATCTGCCAGATGTCCGATTCCACCACCGTCTGGGTGCTCGTCGTCGTGCTCCGGCTGTCAGCCACGAGGTTGCTCACGGCGCTTCCGTTCATGCTCATCACGGTGCCGTGCAGAGTCATGTCCGTAGCAGAGAGGTCCTTGCGGTCAAAGCTGCGCTTGCCGCGCAGGAATCGTGCGGGGAACTTCACGTGGCGGTAGCCCAGGACACGCAGGTCAGAAGCCGGCACATCACTGCTCAAGCGGAAGGTCATGCGGCCCAGGTTTGCCGGCGGATAGGCGGAGGTGATCGGCTTCCAACCGGGGCCTGTTTTCTGCTCCAGCACGACCTGCCGCACTCCACGCTCCACATTTGCGGTGACGACGCGGTTCCGCACCGAATGGCGAAGGGTCACAGGCGTGGCTGCAGGTCCCTGAGCAGCGGCATCAGGGCCGCTGAAGGCAAGCACAAGGGCCATCAGGCAGGTGAGGAGACGTGAGGTCATGGTTGGCTGGGATTGAAAAGGTTACGAGAGAGGGCGGCTGGCAGGCAAGAGCAGAGGGCGTCAGTGCCGTCAGGGCGGGTTGGTGCTGTTTGTGGCGGGCGGCGTGACCTGGAGGACGCCGCCCCGCACCATGGTTCCCTGGGCAGGCAGGATCACGGCGCTGACACCAGCGGCATTGAAGTTTGCCTGCTGGAGGGCGGTCGTGCTGTTCACTGCAGCTGCATTCATCACCAGCCCGCCCACAGCAGACGCTTCCGGTCCGGAGCTGCGCAGAACCATCAGGGGCGCATCGGCCGGACTGGGTGAGGCGGAGTAGATGGTGTCGTTGCCCACACGCGTCGCGGTGATGAGCAGAGCGTTTTCCTGGCTGACCACGATTCCGGGAGGCTTGATTTCCGGCAGGACCAGGGTGGTCGGCTTCAGATCCTGCCTGCTCAGAAGGTCCTGAAGCTGCTGCGCCTCATCCGGGGTGAGGGATCCGGTCGGCAGCGATGGGTTGGCGGGCACGAGGTAAAGGGCAAAGGCAGGCATCGAAAGGCTGCTGATCTGATCCCGGGCATCCGTGAGCAGGCGCAGGGCCTCCCACTGCCCTCGGGAGGCCTGGGCCAGCCCATCCTCGGTGACCTGGATCCCCAGCG
>CALDGV010000836.1 GCA_937941745.1 uncultured Prosthecobacter sp.
TGCTCACGCTCGAAGACCTGCAAAAGACCACGCGCCACGACGACGCCGTCGCCACGGGTTGCTGGTTCCTCGACATCCATCCGCCGGAGGTCTCCGTCGATAAACCCTTCACCGGTTCCGGCTTCCAGCCGAAGCCTTACGACATCAGTTATCGCACGCTGGTGCCGCAAAAGGTCAGCAACCTCCTTGTCGCCGGTCGCTGCCACAGCGCCAGCAGCGAAGCCAGCGCCTCCAGTCGCGTCACCGCCACTGCGATGGCGCTCGGGGAAGCTGCGGGCACTGCTGCGGCGCTCGCCATGCAGTCGAAGGACGAAGTCAGCACGCTGAACGGCGTGAAAGTGCGCGAGACGCTCGCGAAGCAGAATGGCGGACCCTTTTCCGAAGCCTGATGCAGATCCCTAAACCACGCTTTAGACCATGAACACGCAGCTCAACACCCTGACCCGACGCGAAGCTTTGCTCCAGACGTTCAAAGGTGCAGCCGCTGTCGCTCTGGCTGCTCCAGTGATCGCTGAAGCAGAATCCAAAGCGCCCATTCAGCTTTCTGAGCCCGAGTTTGTGCCCGACAATGACTATCCCTTTTTCGGTGGTGACCTGCCGGAAGGGTATTGAATGCGCAGGGCGGCCGTATTTTTTTGGCCAAATGCTTGACCGTGAAGAGGTTGCGGCTTCCGAATTTGACCGATTTGGGGTGAATTTTCAGGGTGGCGAGGTGCTTTCACTGCGGCTGGGAATCCCGCTGGAGCATGCGGCCGAGGAGGGGCAGGGCGGCTCTGAAGTGGGTGTTGCCGCCGGCGCGGCTGAGCTGGGAGCTGATGAGTTCGGCGTCGGTGACGACGTCGGCAGGCAGCATTTCTTCGTGGCTGTGGCCCTCGCAGCTGGCGGTGGTGTGGACGTAGGCGGAGGTGCCATCGCGGATGACGGCGAGATCGAGGCAGGGGGCCTTGAGCTGGAGGCGGGATAGGGCGCAGGCACCGGGGGCCTCCTGCAGGAGGATGCGCAGGGGGCTGCCATCGGGCTTCTGGAAGACGAGGCCGGGGATGGAGGGGGAGAGTTCGGCACCGAGGCGCTGGCAGATCCAGCCGCCGAGGAGGAGCGCGGAGCAGCGCTGGCCGGGGGCATGGGTGATTTCGATCTGCTCGATGCTGGGGAGGTGCTCGCGCGCCTTGGCGTCCTGGAAGGCGCTGGCGAGGGCGGTGCGGAGGAAGTGGCTGCGGGTCCAGCTGAGGTCTCGGACATCAAAGCCGGCGGCCTCGCGGGCTGCGAGGAGGTGGTCGAGCTCGGTGCGGGGATCGGCCCAGGCGCAGGTGTCCACGATGAGGGTGTGGAGGCGGGAGTAGAGCCTTTCTTCGAGGTGCCTGAGGCTGGCCTGCCACCAGATGAAGAGGGGGAGGTCGGAATCGAGGTGGCCAAAGACGACGTTTTGGACCTGCGCGGCGCCGCCGCCTTCGAGGAGGAAGCTGATCTGCTCGCTACAGACGACCTGCTTGCCCTGGTAGGGGCGGCAGAGGGCGTTGATCCAGGCTCGGGCGCGCTGCTGCGGGGCCTCGGGGAGGCAGGTGATTAGGAGGGCGCGGCAGGAGTGGTGGGCGGTGATCTTTTCCAGGTGGTCGTGGTTGGATGCCACGGCCCCGGGGTCTTCGGAGTAGATGGCGAAGTTGATCAAGGAGGCGCGGGTCTTGGCTTCATCGCCTGCCCAGAGCTCCTGAAGGGCTCGGTCGATCTTGGGCAGGGGGACTTCGGTGCCGAGGCGGGAGAGGGTGTCTTCGGTAAGGGGCATGATGCCGCCACCATGAACCGTGCGGACGGCAGCACAACCCGTCTGTCAGGCGGGGAAACCGCAAAATGAGCATGCCAAGCATGAGGCGGGTCGATGGCAGGGCTGCTGGCTGGAGGGCAGGGCCGACAGGGGTTGGTGGGAAGCTTAGGGCGTGGGCGGCAGGCGGAGATGCCGGGTGGCGGGAACGGGCGCGGATCGCTGCAATGAGGCAGACTGAGCGTGTTCGCCGAGCTTGTGAAATTTTTCACAAATTCGTCTTGCTGGTGTTTACCGGCGTAGAATACTCCCGAATCTCCCCCCAAATCCCCTGATGCCCACTGTCACGCGAGAGTATGAAGCCCCTGATGTCGCCGCCAAAGCAGCGATGCAGGCGGAAAGCATGGAGGCGACCACCACGGACATCGTGGGTGAGAAGCTGGTCATCAACATGGGGCCCTCCCACCCGGCGACGCACGGGGTGCTGCGCCTGATCCTGGAGCTGGACGGAGAAGTGATCACGAAGGCGGAGCCGGACGTCGGCTTCCTGCACCGCGGCGATGAGAAGATCGCGGAGAACATGCACTACAACCAGTTCGTGCCTTACACGGACCGTCTGGATTACCTGGCACCTCTGGCGAACAACGTGGCCTATGCCCTCGCCTGTGAGAAGCTGATGGGCTGGGAAGTGCCGGAGCGTGGGCGCGCCATCCGCGTGATCTGCTGTGAGCTGGCCCGCATCTCCGCCCACATGCTGGGTGTCGGGGTGTTTGCGATGGATGTGGGTGCGATGACGGTGTTCTTGTACACCTTCACCGAGCGCGAGAAGATCTACAATCTGTGCGAGCAGCTCACGGGAGCGCGCTTCACCACCAGTTACACCCGCGTGGGTGGCCAGGTGCGTGACCTGCCCGATGGCTTTGTGTCCGCCGTGCGCAAGTTCCTGGACGAACTGGAGCCGGTGATTGACGAGGTGGACAAGCTGCTGACCCGCAACGCCATCTTCATGGCCCGCACGCAGGGCCTGGGCGTGATCGGTAAGGAAGAAGCCATCGCCTGGGGCATTTCGGGTCCGAACCTGCGCGGTTCGGGTGTGGCGCACGACCTGCGCAAAGCGAACCCCTACCTCGACTACGAGCGCTACGATTTCGATATCCCAGTAGGCACGACGGGTGACTGCTACGATCGCTACCTCGTTCGCATGGAGGAGATGCGGCAGAGCGTGCGCATCCTGCGTCAGGTGCTGGACAAGCTGCCTGGAGGCCCCATCAACGTGGCGGATGCCAAGGGCCTGCTGCCGAATAAGGAGAAGGTGCTGATGAAGATGGAGGAGCTGATCCACCATTTCATCATCGCCACCCAGGGCATCGACGCTCCTGCTGGAGAGGTCTATTTCGGAGCGGAGAATCCCAAGGGTGAGCTCGGCTTCTACATCCACAGCAAGGGCGGTGGGGTTCCCTACCGGCTCAAGATCCGCAGCCCCTCATTCATCAACCTCAGCATCCTGCCGAAGATGCTCCCCGGCCATCTTTTGAGCGATGTCCCTTCGGTGCTCGGCAGCCTCGATTTCGTGATGGGCGAGTGCGACCGCTAGCCATCCTTTGCTGACAACCTCATTTTAGACCTGATTGACGATGGCCCTGGCAATTCCCGCTGACCTGGAAAGCAAGATCGACGAGGTGATCACTCATTACCCCGTCTCCAAGCGCAGCGCCGTGCTGCCCCTGCTGCATCTGATGCAGCACCACTTCCGCTACATCAATGATGAGACGGTGAACTGGGTGGCCGCCAAGCTGGGTCTGGAGCCGATCCAGGTGCTGGAGGTCGTCACGTTCTATCCAGGCTTTCGCCAGAGTGCTCCTGGCAAGTTTCACATCCGCGTGTGCCGCACGCTTTCCTGCGCGATGGCAGGCAGCTACGAGTTGATGGAGTCGCTCTGCAAGGCGGCTGGCATCGACCGCAGCCATGTGGATCATCATCACCCGATTGCTGTCAGCGCCGACGGCAAATACAGCATTGAGTTCGCCGAATGTCTGGCTAGCTGCGGCTTTGGCCCGGTCTGCATGGTTGAGGACGACTTTTACGAAAAAGTGGAGCCATCCAAGGCCGCTGAGCTGCTGGCTCGATACAACTGAGTGGCCGAAAAGAAAACGCGCAGCCACAAGGCTGCGCGTCTTGCGATGAACGGGCTAAGACAGATTTAGCGCCAGGAGACGATGTCATCCCGGGTGTTGATGATTTTGTCAGGCCCAAGGCAATGAATGGCGGTGCTGGTGGGAAGGTACTGAGGAGCGCGGGCGGAGATCCGCTGGTCCACGTTCTGCGCGTCCGGGTTCTCGATGCGGTTGTCGAGGTTGGTGTCCAGATAGATGCGGTAAGGCATGCCCCAGATGTCCACGAGGCGCACATTGCCGCCGCCGGATCCACTGCCGGTGTTGACGATGCCGAAGGAGGAGTTGTTTTTGGCAATCGCCAGATCAATGAACTTGATGCCGCGTGCGTTGAGGTTGGGCCCGCCTGCATTCGGGTCCACCATCGCCATCAGCACGCTGATGAGGTTGTTGGAGTCGTCAGTGATGATGGGATCAATGTCGTCACCGCCTGTGGTGCCGGTCAGGTCCACTGGGAAGCGGTTGTACTCCGTGCGGAAATGTCCGATCGCCACTTGAAGGTCCTTCATCACGGCCTTGGTGCGGGTGTTGTTGGCCATCTGCATCACCTTGTTGGTGACGGGGACTGCCAGCGAGGCCAGGATGGCGATGATGACGATGACGACGAGGAGCTCGACAAGGGTGAAGCCCTGACGAAGGCCTTTGGTAGAATGGAATGTGGTTTTCATGGATGGATCTTGGGGGGTGGCTGGCTCAAAACCATGGAGCGCTTGTGCGCTGCCACGGCAGAATTTTTCAGCTGTCACGAGCTTAAATCATAATTCTGCCCGCAGCGTCAAGACTTGTGACGCATCCGATGAAACCAACCTGCTTTGCATGGCCGCTTCCGAGCGCGTTGATGATCAGCGTGATGCACTCATGGCGAGTCTCAACTTTTGATTGTCAACTTGTGCTTGCATCCTATAATCGAAGAATAATTATCGGCTTTCTGATCCCAAAAAACACAAAACCCACACGCCGATAACGCAAACAAACTCTATGGCAAAAGCAGCGAGCAATAGCAGCAAAGCAGTGAAATACGTTTATTCCTTCGGAGCAGGAAAAGCGGACGGTGATGGCTCCATGAAAGCACTGCTTGGCGGCAAGGGGGCAAACCTCGCTGAAATGAGCCGTATCGGCCTCCCAGTCCCTCCCGGATTCACCATCACCACGGAGGTCTGCACCTACTACTACGCCAACAAGCGCACGTATCCCGCCATCCTGCAGAAGCAGATGGAGGAAGGTGTGGCCAAGATGGAGAAGATCATGGGCTGCAAGTTCGGTGATGCCAAGGGCATGCCGCTGCTCGTCGCCGTCCGTTCCGGTGCCCGCGATTCCATGCCGGGCATGATGGACACCATCCTCAACCTCGGCCTCAATGATCAGACGGTCCTCGCCCTCGTCAAGGCGACCAACAACGAGCGTTTCGCCTGGGATTGCTACCGCCGCTTCATCCAGATGTATGGTGACGTGGTGCTCGGCGTGCAGAAGCGCGAAGGAGAAGATCACGAGCCCTTTGAAACTGTCATCGAAGCTTACAAGCACGAGAAGTATCACAAGGACATCATCGACAGCGACCTCACCGCTGAGGACCAGAAGGAACTGGTGAAACGCTTCAAGCAACTCGTCAAAGAGCGCACCGGCCATGTCTTCCCAAACAACCCTTGGGACCAGCTTCGCGGTGCTGCAGGCGCCGTCTTTGGCTCCTGGATGAATGACCGTGCGATCGTCTATCGCCGCAAATACAACATCCCGCACGAGTGGGGCACCGCGGTGAACGTGCAGGCGATGGTCTATGGCAACACCGGCATCGACTCCGGTTCTGGCGTGGCCTTCACACGCAACCCTGCCAACGGCGTGAACGAGTTCTACGGTGAGTTTCTCATCAACGCACAGGGCGAAGACGTCGTTGCCGGTGTGCGCACCCCTGAGCCTGTTGCCCAGCTTGAGAAAGAAATGCCGCAGGCTTTCGCCGAACTCATGAAGGTTCGTCAGATCCTCGAGAAGCACTTCAAGGACGTTCAGGACGTCGAGTTCACCATCCAGCAGGGCAAGCTGTTCATGCTTCAGACCCGCAACGGCAAGCGCACCGCCGCCGCCGCGCTGAAGTTCTCCATGGACATGGTGAAGGAGAAGCTCATCGACTGGGAAACCGCCATCCTGCGCAATCCTGCCGACCAGCTTGAGCAGCTTCTTGCTCCCGACTTTGACCTCAGCGAGATCAAGAAGGCCAAGGAACTCGCGAAGGGTCTTCCTGCCGGTCCGGGTGCTGCCTCTGGCATCATCTACCTGAACGCCAACCGCGCCGCCGCCGCCGCTGAAGCCGGTGAAACGGTTCTCCTGGTTCGTAACGAAACCTCTCCTGAAGACCTTCGCGGTATGATCGCCGCTGCGGGCATTCTGACTGCCAAGGGGGGTGTTTCCTCCCACGCGGCCCTTGTTGCCCGCCAGATGGGCAAGGTTTGCATCTGCGGTGCTTCCGCCGTTGAGATCGACTACGACAAGAAGACGGTGACCATCGCTGGTCAGGTCTTCAAGGAAGGCAAGGACAGCCTGAGCATCGACGGCACTGCTGGCACCATTTACGGTGGCAAGATCAAGACAGGTCCTTCCTCCATCGTCACCGGTCTCCTTCACAACGATCATGCCGCTCAGGCCACGGAGAAGTTCAAGAACTTCAAGCAGCTCATGAGCTGGTGCTCGAAGGTCACCCGCCTTCAGGTTCGCACCAACGCCGACAATCCGGAGCAGACTGAAAACGCCATCGCTTTCGGCGCTCAGGGCATCGGCCTTACCCGCACGGAGCACATGTTCTTCGAAGGTGACCGTATTGACGCGGTCCGTGAAATGATCCTCGCCGACAATGTCGCTGATCGTGAGAAGGCCCTCGCCAAGCTCCTTCCTTATCAGCGTGAAGACTTCACGGGCATCTTTGAAGCCCTCAACGGCCTGCCTGCCACCATCCGTCTTCTCGACCCGCCTCTCCACGAATTCGTTCCGCATGAAGCAGCCGCCCAGGCTGACCTTGCGAAGAAGATGGGTGTGTCTGTGGACAAGGTGAAGTCCCGCGTTGCCGCCCTGCACGAGTTCAACCCGATGCTCGGTCACCGCGGCTGCCGCCTCGGCATCGCCTACCCGGAAATCACAGCCATGCAGGCTCGCGCCATTTTTGAGGCCGCTGCGGATGTCTCCAAGAAGGGCATCAAGGTGAAGCCTGAAGTCATGGTTCCGCTTGTTGGCTTCAAGAAGGAGCTCGACCTCCAGGTTGAGATCATTCATGACGTCGCCAAGAAGGTCATGGCTGAGAAGAAGACCAAGTTCAGCTACATGGTCGGCACCATGATCGAAGTTCCACGCGGCGCTCTGACCGCTGACGAGATCGCGCAGACCGCTGAGTTCTTCTCCTTCGGCACGAACGACCTCACCCAGACCGCCCTCGGCATCAGCCGTGACGACATGGGCTCGTTCCTGATGCCCTATACCGAGAACGAAATCTTCAAGAAGAATCCGTTCGCCACGCTGGACACCACCGGCGTCGGCCAGCTCATCAAGACCGCCATCGAAAAAGGCCGCAGCACCCGCCCTGACATCAAGCTGGGCATCTGCGGTGAGCACGGTGGTGATCCTGACTCCGTGAAGTTCTGCCATCAGGTGGGACTCTCCTACGTGAGCTGCAGTCCTTTCCGAGTCCCCGTCGCCCGCCTTGCCGCTGCGCAGGCTGCGATCGAGGAAAAGCGTGCCGCTGCGAAGGCCGCTGCCGGAAAACCTGTCCGCAGCGCTAGCTCTGCTGGTGCTTCGGCAAAACAAAACAACAAAGCAACCAACAACAACACAAACACCATGGCTAAGAAAGCTGCAAAGAAAGCCGTCAAGAAGGCCGCCGCTCCGAAGAAAGCCGCCAAGAAGGCCGCTGCTCCGAAGAAGGCCGCTGCTCCGAAGAAAGCTGCCAAGAAGGCCGCTGCTCCGAAGAAGGCTGCCAAGAAGGCACCTGCCAAGAAGGCTAAGTAACCTCGCTGATCTCGTGAGAGATCAACCCACGGCGAAGTGATTCGCTCTAAAAGCCCTGTGGAGAGCAATCTTCACAGGGCTTTTTCATGCCTCGCCGTGCCGCTCAGGAGTTCTTTGGGCTCTGGTCTTGCCGCAGCCCCAATGCCGTCTAGTCTGGCAGGCCAGCAAACGGCCCATGGCAGACAGCTTCGTCCATCTTCACGTCCACTCCGATTACTCCCTTCTCGATGGGGCGTGCCGGATTGATGATCTTGTGAAGCGGGCGCAGAAACTGAAGATGCCTGCCGTGGCCATCACCGACCACGGGAACCTCTATGGAGCGATCGACTTCTACATGTCGGCCCTCAAGACGAAGCCCAAGCTGAAGAAGGGCGAAGTGGCGACACCCGAGCAGCTGGAGAAGATCGTGAAGCCCATCATCGGCTGCGAGGCCTACCTTGCCCCTGGCTCGATGCATGAGAAAAAGGAGGTGCCCGGGCGCAAGCGCGCCTCGCATCTGACGCTTCTTGCTTCAAGCAACGAAGGTTATGAAAACCTCTCGAAGATTGTCACGGAAGCACATCTTTTCGGCCAGTGGTATCACCCGCGGATGGACAAGGACCTTCTGCGTCAGCACAGCAAGGGCCTGATCTGCCTGAGCGGCTGCATCAATGGCGAAATCAACCAGCTGCTGCTCACTGACCGCCAGGACGAGGCTGAGAAAAGCCTGCGTGAGTTCATCGACATCTTCGGGCCGGACAATTTCTACCTGGAGCTGCAAAATCATGGCATGGAGCAGCAGCGGGTGGTCACGAGGCAGCTCCTCGAATGGAGCAAGAGCTATGGCCTGAAGACCGTCGCCACGAATGATGTTCATTTCATGAACCGTGAGGATCATGAAAGCCATGACCTGCTCATCTGCATCGGCACAGGGGCGTTCGTTCACGACCAGAACCGCCTTTCCTACTCGCCGGAGGTCTATTTCAAGTCGGCGGAAGAGATGCGCGCCCTCTTCGCTGAAATCCCGGAGGCCTGCGATGCCACGCTCGAAATCGCTGAGAAGTGTCAGCTCGACATCCGGCTCGATTCCACCAGCATCGACCGCTATCCCCTCTACAATCCCGAGAATGGGATGGACCGTGCGGATTACCTCCGCCAGCTCTGTGAGCAAGGGCTGATCAAGCGTTATGGCCGCGATCGTGCGCTGAATGATGAAGTGCTGCGCAAGCGCATGGATTATGAGTTGGCGCTGCTGAATGAAAAGAACTTCACCAGCTACTTCCTCATCGTCTGGGATTTTATTAATTGGGCCAAAGAGCACGGCATCCCCGTCGGCCCGGGTCGTGGATCGGCGGCAGGTTCACTCGTCGCCTATGTGCTGGAGATCACCGACATCGCGGCGGTGGCCA
>CALDGV010000837.1 GCA_937941745.1 uncultured Prosthecobacter sp.
CGGCGGCGGTGGAGGCGGCGGCATCTTCGAAAGCTTCTTCGGCGGTGGCGGCGGCGGTGGTTACGGCGGTCGTCGTCGTGATGGCCCTCAGCGCGGCAATGACCTCCGCTACGGCATCGAAATCTCCCTGGAGGATGCCGCCCGCGGCATCGAGCGCGAGATCGAATACGACCGCCTCAACGTCTGCAAGACCTGCTCCGGCTCCGGTTCCAACAGCGGCAGCGGCAAGAAATCCTGCCGCACCTGCGGCGGCGTGGGCCAGGTCATTTCCTCCCGCGGCTTCTTCCAGATCCAGCAGAACTGCCCGGACTGCCAGGGCAGCGGCGAAGTCATCAGCGATCCCTGCAAAGGCTGCTCCGGCTCCGGCCGCAGCCGGGAGCACACCAAGCTCCGTGTGAAGATCCCCGCCGGCATTGAGGACGGCTCCCGCCTCCGCTCCGGCGGCAATGGCGACTACGGCACCCAGGGCGGCCCTGCGGGCGACCTCTACATCGTCGTCAACGTCAAGCCCCACGACATCTTCGAGCGTGAGGGCGATGACCTCCACTGCCGCATGCCCCTCAGCTTCACCACCGCCGCCCTCGGCGGGGAGGCCACCGTGCCCACCCTGGAGGGCAAGGCCATGCTCAAAGTGCCCGCCGGCACGCAGAACGACACCACCTTCCGCCTCCGCGGCAAGGGCATCAAGACCCTCGGTGCCGAGAGCCATGGCGACCTCTACGTCCACGTTCAGATCGCCGTGCCCACCAAGCTCAACGCCGAGCAGAAGGGCCACCTCGAAGCCTTCGCCAAGTCCGTCGGTGAGAATCACACCAGCACCATGGAGGAAAGCTTCTTCGAGAAGGCCAAGAAGTTCTTCCGCTGATCCTGCCGCCCCCGCGCGCAACTTCCACACAGCGAGACACCTTGCCCTGCCGGGCATCGCGGTTATGTGACCGTGATGCCCTCCCTTGCAGACGACCTCATCTCCCTTCTCGGCGCTGACCGCGTTTCCGTTTCTGAAGCCGACCTGGCCACGCACAGCACGGACAAATGGTTCGCGTCCCATCCGCCGCAGGTCGTCGTGCATGCCCGCTCGGCGGAGGATGTCTCCAAAACGCTTCGTTATGCCACGGAACACGGCATCCCCGTGACGCCGCAGGGCGCCCGTGTCGGCTACGTGGGCGGCTGCGTGCCCTCCCAGGGCGGCATCGCCCTCTCCGTCTTCGGCATGAACCGCATCCTGGAGATCAACACCGCCGATGGCGTGGCCGTCGTCGAGCCGGGCGTCATCACCGGAGACCTTCAGAAGGCCGTGCGCGAGCTGGGCTGGTTCTACCCGCCTGACCCTGCCTCCCTCAAGGAATGCAGCCTGGGCGGCAACATCGCCACCAATGCCGGAGGCCCACGCTGCCTGAAGTATGGCGTGACCCGCCATTACGTGCTCGGCCTGGAGGCCGTCCTGGCTGATGGCAGCATCGTCCAGGCCGGAGGCCGTTGTCACAAGAACAAGACAGGCTTTGACCTCGTCGGCCTCATGGTCGGCAGTGAGGGCATGCTGGGCGTCGTCACCCAGGCCACGCTGCGCCTCATCCCGCACCCGCCCACCCGCGCCATGCTCTCGGCAGGCTTCCGCACCTTTGCCGAGGCCGCCAACGCCGTGCAGCGCATCCTCAATTCCGGCTTCCTGCCCAGCGCGCTGGAGATCGCCGACAAATTTACCCTGCGGGCCGCCCGCGAATACCTCGGCGAATCCGTCACCCCGCAGGGAGACGCCCATCTCCTCGTCGAGATTGATGGTCACGAAGCCTCGGTGAAAGGGGAGCTGGCCCTGCTGGCCCAGCTCGTCCGTGACCTCGGCTGCATCGAGCTGGAGGAAGCCCTGGGCGAGGCTGCCTGCGAGCGCTTCTGGAAGCTCCGCCGCGAATTCTCCTACAGCCTGCGCAACACCGGCCTCATCAAGCTCAATGAGGACATCGTCGTCCCCCGCAGCCGTCTCGTGGACCTCGTGGACTTCGCCGAGCGCCTCCAGACGGAGCATGGCTTCCCCGTGGCTTGCTTCGGCCATGCCGGAGATGGCAACATCCACGTCAACATCATGGTCCCGACCATGGATGACCCCGCCATCCGTGAACGTGCGGAGACCGCGCTCGACCAGCTCTTCCGCCAGATCATCGCCTGGAAGGGGGCCATCACGGGCGAGCACGGCGTCGGCATCGCCAAAAAGCGCTGGTGGCGTGAAGCCGTGCCCAACGCCGCCCACGAAACCCACCTGCGCCTCAAGGCCGCGCTGGACCCGAAAGGCATTCTCAACCCCGGCAAGTTCCTGGGCTAATTCCTGACCATCGGGAAGCCCTGAAAACCGCTTTCTGCGCTGGGATGGCCGTGTTCCTGGCGGGGAAAGGGTTTGGGCAAACGCTGTTTTCCTGTGGGAAAACGGTGTTTACCCTTGGGGAAGGACCTTTTGCCCATGGGCAGGCCTGGGTTGCCTGTGGGTGGGCGGTGTCTGCCCAAAGGTCAGGGGTGTTTGGATGTGGGAAAACGGTGTTTGAGTATGGGAAAACATCGTTTGCCCATACTCAGACGATGTTTGCCCAAGGGTAAACGGCGCTTTCCCATGCTCCAAGGCCGGTTTCCTTTCCGGCGGGAGAGGGGGTCATTCGACGTCGTGGTGCTTTTCGCTCACGGAGTGGTCGTGGTCATAGACCTGCTCCTTCATGAGGTTGCCCTTGCGGGTCCAGTAGCGGTTCAGGCCGTGCCGCTGGCCGTTTTCGAAGTGGGTTTCGGTGGAGAGGATGCCGTTGTCCCACCATTCGCGGACGACGCCGTGGAGGCGGCCGTTTTGAAAGGGGTATTCGGCCTTGGGCTGGCCGCTGGGGTGCTTGTCGCGGGCGACGCCGGTGAAGACCTGGCCCTGGAGGTAGTACACGTCGTCCCGCCATTCGAGGTCCTGATAGGCGGCCTGCGGGGCGGGCTTGCAGGAGGGGAGGGCCAGGGTGGCCAGCAGGAGCAGGGCGGTGACGAGGCGGATCATGGGTGGGGGATGCTGCCGCACGGCTGGGAGGGCATCAATGCGGAAGGTTGCGGGCTGTTTCAACGCGGCTCTCGACAAGGGAGTCTGTTGCGACTAGAAAACGCGCCCTTTCATGGTCTCCACCGCCCGATTCCAACCCCTGTTCCTCGCCGCCCTGCTCTGGCTGGCGGCTGTGGCTGGCGGGCAGGCCCAATGGCTGGTGTATGAGCTGCAGTTCACGCCGGAGGCGGATACGGTGAACTTTACGAGCTACCGCAGCGCCTACCTGGTGGCTCCGGCGAACGGCGGGGCGGCGACGCTGGTGCTGACGACGGATGAGGGCGGGCGCTTTTATGCGGTGGCGGACAGCGGGGCGAAGTTCTTCCTGGCGGCGAATGCGGTGCAGCGGAAGGCGGCTTTTTCGGCCCTGGCGATTTCGGGCAATGCGCAGGCGCTGTACACGGCGTCGGGCGCGCTGAACCGGTCGCTCTACCTGGATTCTCCGGAGGGGCCGAAGGTGCTGAGAGTGGCGGAGAAGCTGAACGGACGCCTGATGGCCGCTGATGATGAGTCGGACAAGGGGCCGGCGGCGGATGGCTCCATCGGCATGATCGGCAGTGCGCTGATCACGGGGACGCTGCGGGAGGATCTGACGGGGATCGCGACGGGGCATTTCACCTCCCAGGTGCTGGCGGTTTCCTACATCGTGGAGCTTTTGGAGAAGTATGGGTATGCGCCGGACGAGGGTTCGGCTCCGCTGAAGATCGAGGTGGAGACGATCCAGGAGGATGGCAGCCTGATTGATCCCAGCCTTTTCCCCACTGAGGCGCTGCCGAAGGCCCCCTGACCTCTGATGAAGAACATCCGGCAAGCTTTGGTGCAGTGTCTGGAAGCCTCGGGCGGCTCCGGAATCCCGCTGCCGACAGGGACGCCGAGCTCGACGGTGGTGAACCAGCTGCTGGACCTGGGCAGCCTGGATGAGGAGGCCTTTCTCTCCCAGCTGGCGGCACGGATGGGGATGGGCTTTGTGCCGAACCCGATCCCGGATTCGGCGGATGCGCCGGAAATGAAGCGCCTGCTGCCGCCGCGCGTGGCGCTGAAGCACCGGCTGCTGCCTTTGAAGGTCCTGGAGGAGGAAGGCCGGCCGAAAAAGCTGCTGGTGGCAGGCTATGATCCCTTTGACCTGATCGCGCATCAGGCGCTGGCCCGTGAGGTGGAGGTGCCGGTGCGGATGGAGATCGCGCCCCGCAAGCGGCTGCTGAATGCGATGCGTGACTTTTACGGGGTGGGCGCCGACACCTTTGAGGAGATCCTGAAGGGTCGCGATGTGGACGGGGCGGACCTGGAGCAGCGCGATGAGGCGAACATCATTGATGCAGATGATGAGGAGGCCTCGGTGGTGAAGTTTGTGAACACGGTGATCCGCGAGGCGCTGGAGCAGCACGCGACGGACATCCACGTGGAGCCGATGGAGGACAAGCTGCGGATGCGCTACCGCATTGACGGACGCCTGCGCGAGGTGCCGGTGCCGGAAAACATCAAGCAGCTGCAGCAGTCGGTGATCGCCCGACTGAAGGTGATGGCCAAGCTGGACATCGCCGAGCGCCGCCTGCCGCAGGACGGACGCATCAACCTGCAGGTGGGCGGGCAGTTTATCGACGTGCGTGTGGCGACGATCCCGAGTGTGGAGGGGGAGAGCGTTTCCCTGCGTCTGCTGGGTCAGGAGAAGTTCAATCTGGACCGTCTGCGGATCGAGCCGGACCTGCGAGCGGAGGTGGAGACGCTGCTGAAGAAGCCGAACGGCATCATTCTCGTGACGGGGCCGACGGGTTCCGGCAAATCCACCACGCTGTACACCTTCCTCAGCCAGCTCAACACCGAGCACCGGCGCATAGTGACGATCGAGGACCCGGTGGAAAACAAGCTGCCGGGGGTGGTGCAGATCGCGGTGAGGCCGGAGATCAACCTGACCTTTGCCACCGGGCTGCGCTCCATCCTGCGCGGTGACCCGAACGTGGTGATGATCGGTGAGATGCGTGACCTGGAGACGGCGGAGATTGCCATCCGCGCTGCACTGACGGGGCACTTGGTCTTCAGTACGCTGCACACGAACGATGCCCTGGGCGGCATCATGCGTCTGATTGACATGGGGGTGGAGCCTTTCCTGGTGTCGAGCTCGGTTCGTGCCTTCATCGCCCAGCGTCTGGTCCGGGTGCTCTGCCAGGAATGCCGGCAGGTGGATCCGGAGGCTGAGACGCGCCTGAAGGAGCTGCAGTACAGCCGTCCGCTGACAACGCCGGTCTATCGGGCGCGGGAAGGCGGCTGCGAAGCCTGCCGCGCCACGGGTTACAAGGGGCGAATGTCCATTTACGAGCTCGTGCGCCTGACTCCGGCGATGGGCGAGCTGATCACGCATCGCGCCAGCAGTGCGCAGCTTTACCAGCAGGCCTACAAGGACGGCTACCGCCCCATGCGTGAGTATGGCGTGCGCAAGATCCTGGCAGGCCTGACCTCGATCGACGAGGTCATCAGCGTGACGGTGGCGGAATCCGAGCAGTGAGGCGTCCTTGAAAAGGGCACCCCCGCCGGCGGGGAGGCACGGCGGGGACGCGATTTTTACCACACACAACTCGACCGAAGCACCACTTCAGCACGAGAAAGGTTTTGTTCAGGCAGCCCGGGCACGGGAGCGGCCTTTTTTCTCCAGGGGCTTGGGCTGGAGGCGGGGACGGAAGGCTTCGCCAAAGAGGTATTGGCGCGCGCTTTCCACCTGGCCGAGCACGCGGGCATGCCATTTGGTGAACTCCTTGCCCAGCACGGCCTGGAGTTCAGCATCGAGGAGCACGTCGGAAAGGTCCAGATGGCGGGCATGCAGCTCATGCTGGATCTGGAAGCCCACTTCGGGGATGTGAAGCTCCACGGCTTCAAACATGTCCATCACGCGGGCGGCGTAGCTGGTGTCCCAGACCTTGTCGTCATCCTCATAGCTGCTGGTGATCAGGTGGGCGATGAGGTATTCGGCATGGTCGGAATAGACTTCGGAGGCCTCGATCACGGAATCAAAGCTCTCGCTTTCACTGGTGACCGGCAGCACCACGGAAAGGCTGATGCCCGCCTGCTCGAGCCTGAGGTCGAGGCCGTGGTTGGTGTAGAACTTGCCGAAGAACTCGCCCTGGCCGGTGGCAACCTCGAGGATGGTCACGGGGTTCTCCTCCAGCATGTCGAGCAGGGAATGCGGCGTCAGGCGGCTGGCGTCGAGCTGGTGCTCGTCTTCCTGATCCGTTTCTTCCACCAGCGTTTTGAGCTGATGAGGCACGCCGAAGCGGCTGAGGTAGTGGCTGAAGCAGCGGGCAAGAGTGCTCTTGCCCGTGGAAGGGTAGTCATTCAGGAGGAGGATGAGCTTCTTCATAATGGTGGAATCGATTTATTCGATTTTCACGACAATTATAGAAAATATAATTTTAGAGAGCAAGAATAAATTATTAATTTTTATAAAATTTTCGCATAACCAGATTTCTCTCTCTGCGGTGTGGCAGGCATTTTGTTCGCAGAAGGAAGGATCTGCAGCGTTTGAAGGCGCTCAGAAATGACCTTTCGCTGCCTCCTTTTCTCTTCCTGCTGCGCCCTGGCAGGCGCGGATGACCTATTTGATGAGACCAAGGCCCGGACCTTCTTTGCCTTCGACACCGTTTCGATTCCGCACACGCAGAATTTAAAGCTGAAGATGCGCCGTCCAGAGCGTCATCCTGCCAATCCAGTGCTTCCAAGGGGAGCTCCAGGCACGCCCGATGCGCATGGAGTGCAATTTTATGGCTCCATCCTGAGGGATGGCGGCAAATACCGCATGTGGTATGTGGCCTTTGACGATGACCTGAACAACAAGGTCGCGTCCTCCCGCTGGCGACCGGCCTATGCCGAAAGCCAGGACGGCCTGAACTGGGTGAAGCCCGATCTGGGACTGGTGGAGTTTCACGGAAGCCGCAAAAACAACCTCGTGCACCTGGGGGATGCGGCCTGCGGCTTTGTGAACCTGAAGGTCATCAAGGATGAGTCCGATCCTGACCCATCGCGGCGCTACAAGATGACCTCGCATGTCTATTTCCGGCACAATACGAGGCTGGGAACTTTGCTGCCCTGGGTGAGTGCGGACGGTCTGACCTGGAAGCCAGTGAAAGAGATCAAGCCGTTGAAAGCGGAACTGCGCAAAGCCGACCTCCTGCTGCCCGGCGTTCATGTCGAGCCCTGTGGCGGTCTTTATCAATGGAACGGGCAGTTTGTTTTGACCGCCCAGAACGCATTGCCGGGCATTCAGCAGTATCAGGGACGGGTGGTGAGGCTCTATCGCAGCCCTGATTTCGTGAACTGGTCCTCCACAAGCACGCTGGCTTTTGTGCGGACGCCGCAGCACGTCTATCTGGGCGCTGGACGCAGCCGGGAAGGAGAGCAATGCCACGAAGGCATCAGTGTGTGGAACCGGAGCAACATGCTGCTCGGCATCTATGGCCGCTGGCATGGCGCGGCGGAGTGGAAAGGGGTGACCGTGGACCTGGGACTGGTCCTTTCCAACGATGGGGAGAACTTCCGCGAGCCAAGGCATGAGTGGACCTTTCTCAAACGAGGGCCTGATGGAGCCTGGGATCAGGGTGGCCTGCTGCAGGGCCAGGGTTTTGAGAACATCGGAGACCGGACGCTGATCTACTTCGGAGCCTGGGACCCTAGGGCGACGGGTGGCCCGGAAGTGCCACGGGGAGGCGTGGGCATTGCTTTTCTGCCGCGTGACCGTTTTGCCGACCTCATCATGGACACCAACATGGAGGGGCCGGGAGATTACCAGCTGCCCCAGGCGACAGCGGAACTGATCACGGCCGCTTTTCCGCTGAAAAGGCCCGAGATTTACCTGAATGTGGATGGCTTGGGTGCCGAAGCATCCTTGCGGGTGGAACTGCTGGATGAACTGGAGATACCTTTGCAGGCCTTCTCTGGATCGAAGGCAGCCCAGGTGAGCCAAAGCGGTTTTCAGGTGCCGGTGAAATGGCCAGCCGAAGCTGCGCTGCCGGAGCGAGCCCGTCTTCGCCTCGTGTTTGAAGGCAAACGGAGGCAGGACATCAAGCTCAGTGCCATCTATCTGCGCTGATCACCGTGCTAAACACGGATGACGATCTTGCCGAAGTGCTGGCCGCTTTCGATGCGCCGGAAGGCGTCGGGTGCCTGATCCCACTCAAAAGTGCTGTCGATCACGGGATGCAGCTTCGCAGCCTCAACCTGCGTCAGCATCCGGGCAAACATGGCGCGTGACCCGACATAAATGCCATCGAGACGGATGCCTTTGCGCAGGATGCCTACGGTCTGGATTTCTCCGGAGGTGCCGGTGAGGACACCGATGAGGGCGATGTGACCACCGAAGCGCGTGGCCTTGATGGATCGGTTGAGTGTTTCGGGGCCGCCAATCTCCACCACGTGATCCACACCAACACCGCCGGTCTGCGCGAGTGCCCATTCGTCCCAGGCAGGATCCGTCTTGTAATTGTGAACGGCATCAGCGCCGAGAGCACGCAGTCGTTCCGTCTTGGCATTACTGCTGGTCGTGGCGAGCACACGAGCGCCCGCCTGTTTGGCGAACTGGAGGGCAAACACCGAAACGCCGCCTGTGCCCAGGATCAGCACTGTTTCACCCACCTGGAGCTGGGCACGCTCAAAGAGGGCATCCCAGGCAGTGACGGCTGCGCAGGGCAGGGTGGAGGCTTCTTCGAGGCTGAGATGCTCAGGCACCGGCAGCAGGCTGCTCGCAGGAAGACAGGCCAGTTCCCGTAAAAGGCCATCCACAGCTCCGCCAAGGGCCTGGCTGGCATGACCTTGGGTGAAACTGCCATCTAGCCAGGTTGGCATGAAGGGGATCACTACCCGCTGACCGGTCGTCCAGCCGGTCACGCCCTCACCGACGGCCACAACTTCACCAGCACCATCCGAGCAGGGGATGCGCGGCACAGGGCCCGTCACTCCGCGGATGCCCATGACATTCATGTAGTCCCGGTAGTTGAGGCAGCAGGCACGGATGCGCACGAGCACTTCTCTAGGCCTGGGCGCTGGGTCGGGCAGACCGACCTGGCGGAGACAGGCGAGACCTTCCGTGCCGGTGATTTGGTAGGCTTTCATGGCGCAGTTGTTAACGGCAGGCGGATGGAAGACAAGGCTCAAGGCGTTGAGTGCGGCGTCGTGCCCAGCTGCCTCGAAAAAGAACAAAACTCCGGTTGCATCCTGGGTGGACCCGCTATACTCCGCGCCCCTGCAAAACGCAGCCCTGCTCGGGTGGCGGAATTGGTATACGCGCAAGACTAAGGATCTTGTGCCGAAAGGCTTAAGGGTTCGAGTCCCTTCCCGAGCACCACTCTTCTTCTGAGGAGTGTCGCGTGCCGATGGCCCGCTGAATTGACAATCCGCGCTGTGGGTCCCACGCTCAACATTCTTGATCGTCATGCGTGCCTGGATCGTCCGAATTCTCCTGCTTTGCGCCTTCGTGGCTTTCGCGGCTTGGTTTCACCTCAGCCGCTCACAGCGACCTCTGCGGGTGGATGTGGCCTCACGCGATGGACGCCTCATCCTCGGCAATGGCACAGAGCCCGCCACCCTGGATCCCTCCATCGCCACAGGTGCGCCGGAGCATCATATTTTCGATGCCTTGTTTGAGGGGTTGGTGGCCACCACCGTCGAGGATCCTGATGCCAATGGCCCGGGTGTCGCCACCCACTGGGACACCTCTGATTTCACCACCTGGACCTTCCACCTGCGCAAGGATGCGAAATGGAGCGATGGAGTGCCGCTGACTGCGCATGATTTCGTCTGGTCCTTCCAGCGGATTCTCTCTCCCGCACTGGCGGCTGAATATGCGCAGATGCTCTATTCCATGAAGGGAGCGCGGGAGTTCAATGAAGGAAAGACCACGGATTTTTCCGCCGTCGGAGCCCTGGCTGTGGATGCACACACTCTGCGCATCATTTTGGAAGGTCCGGCACCCTATTTCCCTTCCATGCTCAAACATTACGCATGGCATCCGGTGCCCCGGCACGTGATCGAAAGGTTTGGCAGCATGACGGACCGGGACACGAAGTGGACGCGGGCGGGCAATCTGGTGGGGAATGGCCCGTTCAAGCTCAGGGAATGGCGATTCACGCACAGCATCACGGTCGAGCGGAATCCCCACTACTGGGATGCTGCCAGAGTGAAGCTTAACGAGATCGTCTTCATTCCGATTGTCAGCGATGCCACCGAGGAGCGCGCCTTTCGTGATGGCCAGATCCACAAGACGGAAACGCTACCTCTGGCCCAGGTGCCGGTGTATCGCGAGAAGCACCCTGAGCTCTTCCATGAAAACCCGCTGCTCAGCACCTATTTCTACCGGGTGAACGTCACCAAGCCGCCGATGAACAATCCGCTGGTGCGCAAGGCCCTGGCGCTCTCCATCGATCGTTCTGGTCTCATCCGCCATGTGCTGCGTGCCGGGCAGAAGCCGGCGACGGGCTTCACTCCTCCGGGGGCTGGAGAAGGCTACACGCCCCCCGATGTGCTGCGCTTTGATCCTGACCGTGCCCGCCAGTTGCTCGCAGAGGCCGGGTATCCGGGAGGCAGAGGTTTCCCAAAGTTTGAAATTCTCATCAACACCAGTGAGGCGCACAGGACCATCGCTGAAGCTGTTCAGGAGATGTGGAAAAAGAATCTCGGCATCCAGGTGGCGGTGCTGAACCAGGATTGGGGCGTCTATCTCAATTCCCAGAAGAACCTGCAGTATGACATCAGCCGTGCCGGCTGGGTGGGCGACTACCTCGATCCTTTCACCTTCCTCAGCCTCTGGCAGACCGGTGATGGAAACAACCAGACCGGCTGGAGCCATTCGCGCTACGACCAGCTCATGGCCGCTTCTTTGCGCGAGCCGGATGCCGCGAAACGTCTGGCGATCCTGCATGAGGCGGAGAGCCTGCTTCTCGATGAACTGCCGGTGCTGCCAATCTACTGGTATGTCCGCAACTACCTTCTCCGGCCCGAGGTCAAGGGTTTGAAGCCCTCTCTTCTGGAGCATCACTGCTACAAGGCCCTCTCCTTGGAGGTGAAGTAACTGCTGAGGATTATTTGGCCTCTTCCAAGCCGGCGGTGATGCGCTGGAGCAGCTTGCTGTCCGTGGGCTTCATGTCCCGCGCCTTGATGAACCATTCCCGCGCCTTGGCCTTGTCGCCCAGCTTGAGGTGGGTCTGGGCGATGTGCTCGATGATTTCGGCATCATCCGGCTCAGGATTGGGGAGCAGAGCCAGGGCGCGCTCCAACTCGATCAGGGCATGGGCGTAGTCCCCTTTTTTGAAATGCCACCAGCCGAGGCTGTCCACATAAGCGGCCTTGTCGGGCTGCAGTTCATTGGCCTTTCGAATCAGTTCTCCCGCCTTGTCGAGATGCTTGCCCAGTTCGAGCCACATGTAGCCGAGGTAGTTCATGGTGTTGGCAGCATCCTCGATCTCGTCCTTCGGGGTGAGGGTGATTGCCTTCTCAAACATCTTTGCCGCCTCGTCATGACGGCCTCCACGCTCCAGCGTGAGTCCAAACTGGAAGTAAAAGCGGTGGTTCACCAGCTCCGCCTGGCCATTTTCCGCCATGGCGGCGGCTTTTTCCATCGACTGGATGGCCTTCTCCCACCGTTGCAGGCTTCGTTGCGCAAAAGCGGCGTGAATGTGGAAGATGGGGTTGTCTGGATAGAGCCTGGTGGTGCGTTCACAAAGCTGGATCAGCTTCTCATGGAGTTGTGATTGAAGGAGGAGCTGCCCCAGGGCCTGATACTCCGCGGCATCCCCACCTCCAATGCGGATGGCAGCCTCCAAATGTGGGACGGCACGCGCCCACTCCTCCTTTTCCTCATAGGCCTGCACCAGCAGCCGACGTTGTTCGACATCGTTGGGCGCCTGCTCCACAATCTTCTCCAGCAGTGCCAGCGCCTTTTCCTTCTCGTCTGCGGATTGATGCAGGCGGTAGAGGATCTTTCGGGCCTGGAGGTTGCCGCTTTGCTCGGAGATCTTCTCACAAAGGTTCCTGGCCTGGTCGAGCTGGTTGGTCAGCACATAATACTGGGCCACATCCAGCCTGATCGGGTCTCCATCTGCTCCTGGCACGGCGTGGAGCAGGGCACGCTCAAAGAAGAGATTCACCTTCCGGGTATGCACCTCGCGCACCTCGGTCTGCCCCAGGGGCCAGACTTCCTGCGCGGCACGACCCAGTTCCAGCCACCAGCGGGCGCTTTTCACCTCCTGTCTGGCCGCCTCATCAAGGATTGCCACGGCCTCGTTGCGCCTCTCCTGGCTCAAATGCTGGAGCACGGCAAAACCAATCACCTCAGATCGCTTGGGGAAGCGCTTCACCAACTGATCCACAAGCTGATGGGTGCGGTCTTTCTCGAAGGGATCGTCTGAAACGTAGGTGTCGAGAAAGCGGATGAGGTTGATGTAAACGGCAGGATCCTCAGGCCGGAGTGTCACGGCCGTTTCCAGCAGGGCCACGGCCTGCTCACGACCTTGATAATGATAGGCCAGTTCGGCCGTGTGGCTGGCGAGTTCGGGATTCGCGGGATCGACCTTCACCACTTCCAGGTAGTGCCGGAGCGCTTCACGCATTTTGCCCGCCTTTTCGAACTGGAGCGCCGTGGCGTAATGGGCCATCGCTTGCGCCAGAACCTCGCTCTGGGTGTTGAGAACCAGATCTGCAGGAGGAGGCGTGATCTTGGGCAATGAAAGATCCGCCTGCGGGGCTGCTCCGTGCGTTTGGGCCAGCAAAGCGCTGATAACGAACGCTGCAGAGCAAGGGAGCATTCCAGCTAGACGTGCAGACAAAAAGCCTCCGCCGGCGAATGAAGGGGTTCGATTCGCGGGGCGGAGGCAGATCATGCTGACGAGCCTAACGGTTAGGACTTGTAGCGCAAACGCTTCTTATGGCGGTTGGCGCGCATGCGCTTCTTCCGCTTGTGCTTGTTGATCTTCGTCTTTCTGCGCTTTTTGAGCGATCCCATGTTGGTGGTTTTCTCGGGTTGTTTGGTTTGGGTCCGTTAGTGGACGATTTTGTTCAGCGGGTACTCGACGATGCCTTCGGCACCCAGTGATTTAAGCCGCGGAATGATCACGCGGACGACAGATTCGGGAATGACCGTCTCCACGGCCACCCATTCCGGAGTGGCGAGTTGGGAGACGGTCGGGGAGCGTTCGCTAGGAAGGGTCTTCACGACCTCGCTAAGTGAATTAGCCGGCACGTTCATCTTCAGGCCGACCTTGTCGCGGGCCTCCAGAGCACCTTTGAGGAGCATCACCAGCGTCTCCATCTTCTCGCGCTTCCACGCGTCGGCAAAGGCGGACTTGCTGGACACAAACTGGGGGTAGCTCTCCATGAGCGTGTCCACAATGCGAAGCTTGTTGGCGCGCAGGGAACTGCCGGTCTCTGTGATGTCCACGATGGCGTCCACAAGCTCCGGCACTTTCACTTCAGTGGCACCCCAGCTGAATTCGACTTCGGCTTTCACGCCGTGCTTCGCCAAGTAGGCCTTGGTCATGTCCACGGCCTCGGTGGCGATGCGCTTGCCTTCCAGGTCCTTCACGGTTTTCACCGGGGAGTCATCTGGAACCACCAGCACCCAGCGGGTTGGCTTGGAGGTGGCCTTGGAATAGCGGAGGTCGGTCAGCACCTCCACAAGAGCGTTGTTTTCGGCAATCCAGTCTTTTCCGGTGATCCCGCAGTCGAGGAAGCCATGGTCCACGTAGCGGCCGATCTCCTGAGCACGCAGAAGGCGAAGCTCCAGCTCTTCATCGTCCACCGTTGGCCGGTAGGAGCGGGAGGAAACCACAATGTTGAATCCCGCGCGCTTGAAGAGCTCAAGCGTCGGCTCCTGGAGGCTGCCCTTGGGCAGGCCGAGGCGGAGGGTGTTTTTCGATTCAGACATGTGGGGGAGGGAAAAAGGGCGCGCAGAGTAGCGGAGTTTGGCCGAGTGCAAAGGGGAATTTACCCCTCAGGACGGCTTCGGCGGATCAGTGCCAGCCCGCCCAGCAGTCCCCAGAGCCCGATGGCTGCAAAGCCCAGAAGGGAAATGGCCAGTGCCTGTACAGGGTCGCAGCCCGCCCGGCGGCCGAGCAGTTCGACCAGCAGGTTCTCCCGGACGCCCAGCCCGCTGATTGTCACCGGCACGGAGGCTGCCAGGTCCACCACGGGCATGATGCCCAGCATTTGGGGCAGTGAGATTTGGGCTCCCAACGCCCGGCCGGCTGCCCAGTAGGCTGCAAAGGCCGATGCCGTGCTCAGGGCGGACAGCGCGAATCCACTGAAAAGCCAGGGGTGACGAAAAGTGCCTGCAAAAACAGGTCTGGCGAGGTGTGCCAGCCTGTTCAGCCCGGGCATGCGGGCGAAAATCCGCTGCACGGGAGGTTCCATGATCACTCCCAGCCCGAGAAAGGTGAGTAGCGCCGCCCAGGGCAGCAGGCCGTCCAGCCAGAATGCGACGCCCTCGGGCAGTCCTGCCGTTCCCGAAAAGGCCAGATAGAGCCCCACTCCCCCAAAGAAACCTCCCACATGATCCAAAATCAGGGAGCCGACAATCGCTCCCCGCTTCTCTGGATAGTCCCGGGACAACTCCAGAAGTCGCACTCCGTCTGCTCCCAGGGGGCCTAGGAAATAGAGATTGAAGAAATCCGCGAAAAAGGTGAGCCGCAGCAGCTTTGGAAAGGGAACCCGCAGTTCATACACCCTCACAAACCACCACCACCGCCCCGCCCAGCCCAGCAATGAGGCACCACCCAGTCCCAGGGCTGCGATGAGCCAGCTCCATTCCATCTGGCTCCAGTCAAACCGGGCGATCTCTTCCCAGCGCAGGCGATTGAGCACCCAGGCAAGCAGCGCGATGGCCGCCACCAGGCGCAGCAGGAGCACGAGACGGCGCATGTTCTCGTCGCAGGCTCAGGCTCCGAGCTGCCGCGCCCACTCGATGGCGCGCAGCATGCCAGTGGCCTTGTTCACGGTTTCCTGGTATTCGTAGGCAGGATCAGAGTCCGCTACGACTCCGGCTCCAGCCTGAACATAGGCCTTGCCATCCTTCACCACGCAGGTGCGCAGGGCGATGCATGAGTCGAGGTTCCCATCGAAGCCATAATAGCCCACCGCACCGGCATAGGCGCAGCGCTTGCTCTTCTCGACCTCATTGATGATTTCCATGGCCCGCACCTTGGGGCTGCCGCTGACGGTCCCGGCCGGGAAGGTGGCCCGCATGACGTCGTAGGCGCTCTTGTCTGCATTCAGCCTGCCTTCGACGTTGCTGACGATGTGCATGACGTGGCTGTAGCGCTCGATGATCATGAGGTCGGTGACCTTCACCGTTCCATATTCGGCCACGCGGCCGACATCGTTGCGTGCCAGGTCCACCAGCATGATGTGCTCTGCACGTTCCTTCGGATCGGCGAGCAGTTCAGCGGCCAGAGCGTCATCCTCGGCCTTTGTCTTGCCCCTCCAGCGGGTGCCGGCGATTGGGCGGATCTCGATCTTCCCGTCGAGGCATTTCACATGCACTTCAGGTGAACTGCCGACGAGTGAAAAGCCCCCTGGCAGGTCCAGGCAGAACATGTAGGGCGAAGGATTTACATGCCGCAGGGCGCGGAATAGGTCGATGGTGGTGCCCGCGTAAGGCGTCTCGAAGCGCTGGGAGGGCACGCCCTGGAAGATGTCACCAGCGGCGATGTACTCCTTCATCTTCGAGACCATGCCTTCGTATTCGGCACGGGTCGTGTTGCTCACCGGCGGCGGCAGTTGCTCGTTCTTCACGGGAGCAAATGTCTGCAGCGGCTTGACCACCAGCGGCTGTGAGAGCTTGGCGATGACTGCTTCAATCTGGGTCTTGGCCCATTCATAGGCGGCATCCAGGCTGGCATGCTCATCCGTGTGCACATTCGCCACCACCATCAGACGGCGGGTTCGGTGGTCAAAGATGAGCACCGTGTCCGTGACCATGAAGACCATGTCCGGCAGGCCGAGTTCGTCCTTCGGCGGAGCAGGGAGGGTCGGCTCAAAAAAGCGCACCATGTCGTAGGCCAGGTAGCCCACGGCTCCGCCATGAAAGACAGGGATGTTTGCTGACTCGGCTGGCCGGTAGGGCTGCATGATCAGGCGCAGTTCCTCCAGAGGGTCCGTGCGGGTGGTGTAGCGTCGAATTTTCCCGCGTTCTTCGACTTCGATCTCCTTGCCCCTTGCGGTGAAAATAAGCCGGGGAGAGCTGCCGAGCAGGGAGTATCTTCCCGAATGCTGAGTCAGCTCGGCGGATTCCAAAAGGAACGCACAGCGACCGTCATGAATCTTTTGGAAGGCTGAGAGCGGCGTCTCGTAGTCGGCGGCCAGTTCAGCCATCACCGGGACGAGGTTTCCTTTCGCAGCGAGGGCGCGGAAGGCTTCGAAATCAGGCTGAAGATGGAGCTGGGACATGGCTGGCAGGCAATGAAGAGCGCAGAACGTGGATGCGAATCCTCCATCGGGCAAGGCTACGCCGTCAAAAGGTCGGGTGGCAGCCTATGTGGCTCCTTGAGCGCTATTTACGCCTCTACTCCACTTTCATCACCCCGTTCATCACCATCCAGTGGCCGGGGAAGGTGCACAGATAAGGGTAATCACCTTTTTCCTTCGGTGCGGTGAGGTGGATGACGAACTCGCCCTTTGGATTGGTCATGTCGGTGTAGGCGATGACGTCGTCGCTGTCTGGGACGTAGTGCTTTTGCATGCCTTGCGGGTCGGTGATCATGAGATTGCACTTCTCGCCGAGTTTTTGCAGCGAACCGGGCTTCGCGAGCAGCCAGTTGTGCGGCACCACATCGGGGTTCTTGAAGCGAATCGTGAGTTTTTCGCCCGCTTTGGCCAGAAGCTGCTTCTGCACGAATTGCAGGCCCAAAGCGGCTTCGATGACGATTTCGCGTCCGGGCTCGCCTTTGGCCCACGGGTTCGGTTTGGCCGGTTTCGGGGCTTCGAGGCCGATTTGCGCCGCGTGGTTCGTTTTGGCGATCTTCGTGTAACCCGCGAACTCGGTGAACGGCTCCGCCAAGGCATGCGCCGTCATGAAAACATCATGCCCGGTGCTCAAATGTAGGTGAATCTGGCCCGCGGGCACGATTTGAGGGATTTCGAGGAAGAGCGTCTTGCCTCCATCGAGCTTTTGCACACTGCGTACCTCCAACGGATCATGGCCGGGCGTGTCGGCATACTTCACCGAATACTCCGGCGAGCCGTATTGCGGCCCGTATTTGT
>CALDGV010000838.1 GCA_937941745.1 uncultured Prosthecobacter sp.
TGTAGCCCGCGCCTTTTCGCGTGAGCGGGAAGTAGTCGATGCTGTGATCGCTCCAGCTCGGGATCATGACACCGCCGCCGAGTTCGACGACAGCGCAGGGGCCTTCGCCACTGGGATGCACCATGCCGAGCGTGCCGCGCAGCTCGCCATTCCACGCGACGAAGGGATGCACCGGGGCGCTGCCATAAACCCATTGGAAGCCGTAGTCCGCACCTTCGACGACATGAAGCAAACGGCACGGCGGACGGCTGCCGGGATCGTTTTCAGCGGCGAAGATTTCGCCGTCTTGGCGCACAAGCAGGCCGAAGGGATTCCAGAAACCGCGAGCGATACGGCGCAGGCCTTTGCCATCGGCAGTGCAGCGAAAGACGCCGCCTTCACCGCGGCCGCTGACCTTCGCGCCATCGGTGCCGGTGAGGGTCCAGTCCTTGCCGAAATTCTCGCCGAGCGAGAAGACGAGGCCGCCGTTCGGGTCCCAGGCCATGCCGCTGAGGCCGTTGTGCGGGTAATCGGCCACGGTGTCGAGCGTGGCGAGGTTCTCTTCCAAATCGCCGACGCCATCAGCATTCGTGTCCTTCACGCGGAGCACGCGATCACGCTCAGCGAGGTAGATCCAGCCATCGGGGCCGACCTCGACGTGCATGGTGGCATCGGTCTTGTTGTAAAAGACCCGGCGGTTTTTGCCGTCGGCATCGAACACGAGGATCTCATCATGCTGCGGCCCCTCATAACCCTCCGGCCGGAAGTGCGTGTGGCAGGCGGCGAGCCAGATGCGGCCTTTTTCATCGACATCGATGCCAGTGGGTGTGACGAGCGCGGGATGCTCGGCGAGCAGCGTCATCTTCACGCCGGGCTGCAGCGTCTCAATCTGCGGTGCGAGATCGGTGGGGACGACGGGTGCCTTTGGTGGCGGAGCAGTCTGGGCGAAGGCGGCGAGTGGGAGAAGCGAAAGCAGGCGGCGGAGCATCTTCTACCTACGCCAGGCGAACCCAGGCTCCATCTTTCGAGTCCACTCAGGACTTTTGCACCGCTTCACGAGCCTCTTTGAACTGGCAGCGTCCCGTGCGGGCGAGTTCATCGCATTTGGC
Organism: uncultured Prosthecobacter sp.; assembly: GCA_937941745.1. GTDB lineage: Bacteria > Verrucomicrobiota > Verrucomicrobiia > Verrucomicrobiales > Verrucomicrobiaceae > Prosthecobacter. Next base: position 1,089 of record CALDGV010000838.1, read on the forward strand.
CTCGATCCGCATGGACTTCATTTGAGGCTGAAAGCCCAGGCGACGTGTGATGCAGTCGTGCAAAAGAGCGGCATTATCGTCTTCAAACTCGACGACGCGGTCGCAATCCAGGCAGATGAGGTGGTTGTGCTGCGGCTTGTCGAGGAAGTTAGGATCGTAGTAGGTCTGATCGCGCCCCAGATCGACTTCGCGCAGCAGTCCGCACTCCACGAGGAGCTGAAGAGTCCGGTAAATGGTGGCCCGGGAGATGGTCCGGTCAAACTTGCGGGTCTTCTCCAGCAGTTCCTCAGCATTGAAGTGGTCATCCGTGGCAAAAGCAGCCTCGACGATGACTTCGCGCTGCTTGGTGCGGCGCAGTCCTGAGGTGGCCAGATGAGCTTCGAGCCGCTCTTTGATTCGGGAGTCCATATTGAGACCAGCCTTAGGCATAATTGAGACTGATGGCAAGACAGGATGTGCCTTGCCAGGTCTTCATGAGCCTCAAACGGGCGGGTTGCCGCTCCGCTGCTCGTCCTCACGGGCGAGCTCCTCGGTGGTCTTTTCAGAAGCAGGTTTGTCTTCCGGTGACGGAGGCAGTTCCTCTTCATCCGGCATGACGGAACCCTGGTCCTCACCCTGATCAGGTTCCTCCTCCACTGGATCGCTCATGGCGACCGTGTTGGAGGCCTTCTCCACTTCCGGTGGCGGTGCCGAAGGACGGGGAGGACGCTGGTATTCATCTTCGAGGTCCTTTTCCGTGTCGTCGTTCTCCGAGAACCAGGGGTTGTAGTTCTCGTTGTCCCAGTCGTCCTTGGCCACCTCCTGCTCCAGCTCCTTCTCGTCCTTGTCGATCTGGGCGTAGTATTCCGGGAAGGCCTCGCGGTCCTTCTTCTCAATGAAATAGGCCAGCCAGATGCAGATCTCATAAAGAATGTAGAGCGGCCCGGCGAGCAGCAGGAGGGTCAGCACGTCCTGCGTCGGCGTGATGACGGCGGAGAAGATGGCGATGGCGATGATCGCGTGCTTCCGCGTGGTCTTCATCAGCTTGTAGGAAAGGAAGTCGAGCTTCACCAGGGCCATGACGACCACCGGGAGCTCAAAGCTGATGCCAAAGATGAGGATGAAGCGCGTGGCAAAGGTGATGTAATCCCCGAGCATCCAGGTGTTGTCGAAGCCGTGGTCAAAGTTCCATACCAGGAAGAAGTCCAGCGCCCGGGGCAGCACCTGGAAATATGAGAAAGTCACGCCAGTGAGGAAGAGGCCAAAGCCGACCCCGAGCGCCGGGAAAAGCACCTTCTTCTCGGTGTCCTTCAGACCTGGGAGGATGAACTGAAGCAGGAAGAAGAGCAGCAGTGGAAAGCTGAGAATGACAGCGGCGATCAGGGAGACATTCACCGAGGCCATGAAGCCCTCCTGCGGCGTGCGGGTGCTCGGCTGGCGGAACTCCACCTTGGGTTCAGGCTGACCCGCCGCCTTGGCGTTTTCGACGATCGTGACCTTCGCCGAGTCGATGGCCCACTTGTAGGGCATCTGCACGATGTCCGTCAGAGGCTTGTTGAAGCCGAAGGTGCCCAGCACGCAGACCAGCAGGGTCACGGCCATGCTCACAAGCATCTTGCGGAGGTCTTCGAGGTGATCGAGGAAGGGTTTTTCCTCGTCCTGAGGGTTCAGGTTCAGGGCGATCTTCTCGCGGGCTTTGAAGACTTTGGTGAGGAGGCCTTGCCACATATCGGTGATGAGAAAAACGGGTGCGGTAGTGCTGGGTTTAGATCGATCCCTTCGCCGCCATCCGCGCGTAAAGTGCCAGCGTCAGGGCGGTGGTGATCTCACTGGCAGCGATCATCCTCCGCAATTCTCCTGAACTGACAAGGCGCGCGGGGCTGATGTGCTCGCCGCCATCCGGTGAAGGCTGGCCGACGACGCCCACGGGCTCCGCTTTGAAAAGGTAAACGTGCTCGTCGGTGAATCCTTGCGAGGGCAGAAACCACCCGAGCGGCTCGAGTCTGCCGCCAGGAGCCAGGGCGTAGCCTGTTTCCTCCGCCAGCTCGCGCAGGGCCGTTTCGACGACGACCTCACAGGTGACGTCGGTCACAGGGCAGTCGATCTGGCCGGCCGGAAACTCCAGGCACTCTTCAGCCACAGGAATGCGCTCCTGCCGGATCATCACCCAGTCGCCATCAGCGGTGACAGGTGCGATGGCGACGGCGGCTTTCCGTTTCACCACGAGCCAGGGCACGGGCTGCTCATGCCGATGGGGTGTCAGCACCTCCACGCGGTCCACACCGACGTGGGGATTGGCAAAGAGGGGCTCATCCTTCACCGTCTGCCAGCCCTCACGGGACTGCTGGTGAAAGAGGGGGAAGCTCAAGCCGGCCTCCGCCATCACGAGAGAGCCTCCTTCCAGCGCGCGATCTGCGCGGCGACGTTCTGCGGCGAAGGAGCGCCGATGCCTTTGCGGGCGGCGAGGGCGGTTTCGAGGTTCAGGCAGGCGAAAAGGTCGGCCTCGAAGGCTGGCGAGAACTCCTGGTATTTCGCCAGCGGGATGTCGGCAAAGGCCACCTTCTCCGCAATGCTGTAGGCGACGAGCTTGCCAATGACCTCATGGGCGGAGCGGAAGGGCACGCCGTGGTTCACCAGATAGTCGGCAAGGTCCGTGGCCAGCAGCATCGGGTCGCTGGTGGCGGCTCGGGTGCGGGATTGGTTGACCTCCATGCCGGCGATCATTTCCGCAAAGACGGCCAGCGCGGCCTTGATGGTGTCGATGCTGTCAAAGAGCGGCTCTTTGTCCTCCTGCATGTCGCGATTGTAGGTCATCGGCAGACCTTTCAGCAGGGTCAGCAGCGCCATGAGATTGCCGACGAGGCGGCCAGACTTCCCGCGCGTGAGCTCGGCCACGTCGGGGTTCTTTTTCTGCGGCATCAGCGATGAGCCGGTGGTGTGCGCATCGCTGAGGGTGACGAAGCCGAATTCGGCGCTGCACCAGAGGATGACATCCTCGCTCAGGCGGGAGAGATGCACACCGCAAAGAGCGATGGCGAAAAGTACCTCGGCGGCGAAGTCGCGGTCGCTCACGGCATCCATGGAGTTCTGGGTGACACCTGCGAAACCAAGCTGCTGGGCCACATGTTCGCGGTCGAGAATGATCGTGCTGCCCGCAAGGGCTCCGGAGCCGAGCGGCATGATGTCAATGCGCTTCCGTGCATCGGCGAGGCGGGCCGCATCGCGGGAAAGCATCTCCACATAGGCCAGCAAATGATGCGCAAAGAGCACCGGCTGGCCACGCTGAAGGTGGGTGTAGCCCGGCACCACGGCACCGCCGCTGCGCTCAGCGGCCTCAATCAAGGCGCGCTGCAGGCCATGCAGGAGGGCGATGATCGCATCCACGGCATCGCGGGTGTAAAGGCGCACATCGGTGGCGACTTGATCATTGCGGCTGCGGGCGGTGTGGAGCTTGGCACCTGCGGGCCCGATGCGCTTTGTCAGCTCGGCCTCGATGTTCATGTGCACGTCCTCGAGCGCTTCCTTCCACTCGAAATTACCAGATTCGATCTCATGGCGGATCTCCAGCAGGCCTTTTTCGATCTGCGCCTGCTCATCCGCCGTGATGATGCCCGCCTTCAGCAATCCCTTCGAGTGGGCGATGCTGCCTCGGATGTCATGGGCATAGAGCCTCCAGTCGAACGACACGGATTCGCCGTAGCTCTGCACGAGCTGGATGGTGGGCTGGGAGAAGCGGCCTTTCCACATGGTGATCTTCAGGGGGTAAAAACAGGGGCGCGGAGGTTAGCGTCCCTTTTCCAGGGCGCAACCCCGGCGGCACCGGCCTGAACTCTCCCGTTCCGGCAGACTGACCGCGTCTCCAGGCAGGTCACTTCTTCTTTTTCGGAGCTTTTTTGCCCGTTTTCGGACTCTGGAAGATGGGCGGAATGGTGCCTTTTTCCCATTCGGCGACCGCAGCAGTGAATTGGGCGACGAGTTCAGGGTTCTGCGCAGCCAAGTTCTTTGATTCGCCAATGTCAGCCGCCAGATCGTAGAGCTCCGGCGTGCCCCCGGCTTTGCGGACAAACTTCCATGAGCCCTGGCGGACAGCATGATTGCCCGCCGGCCCCTGGGTGCGCCAGAAGAGACGCTCATGAGGTGCCCCTGCTTTTTCACCGGTGAGGTAGGGCAGGAGGTTCACGCCGTCCATCGGACGATCCTGAGGCGAAGCACCCCCGGCAAGAGCGACGGCCGTGGGCAGAAAATCGAGGGAAATGACCGGCTGATCGTAGGTGCCTGGCTTCAAGCGGGCCGGCCAGCTGATCAGGAAAGGCACGCGCATGCCACCTTCATACACATCGCCCTTAGCACCCCGGAGCGGTGTGTTGTCGGTGAAATTCCCCGCTCCCTTGATGCTGAGGTTGGGGCCACCGTTGTCACTGACAAAGAAAACCAGGGTGTTTTCACGCTGCCTAGTGGCATCAAGCTGGCTGATGACCTGCCCGATGGCAGCATCCATGGCGGCAACCATGGCCGCATAAGTGCGGCGGCTTGGGTTGGTGATGTGAGCGAACTTCTGGAGCCAGGATTCGGGAGCCTGGAGCGGTGTGTGCGGGGCATTGAAGGCCAGATACAGAAACCAGGGGCTGCCATCCGCCGCGTGGCGCTTCACGTAGGCGGCGGCTTCGTCGCCGAACTGCTCGGTGAGATACTTGCTCTGGGCCTCGTCAGCGCCATTCCGGTTCAAAGGGATGGTGTACTCTGCACCGCCTTTGTCTCCAGGGAAATACATGTGGCCTCCGCCCAGCGCGCCGAAGTATTCCTGAAAGCCGCGCTTCATCGGATGGAACTGCGGATGCGCGCCGAGATGCCATTTGCCCACAGCTCCGGTGCTGTAGCCCGCCTTTTTCAGCAACTCCGGCAGCGTGACCTGGTCCAGCGGCAGGCCATCAGTCACACTCTCCGGCTTCCAGGCGGGGTTGTTCTCATGGCCAAAGCGGTGCTGATAGCGTCCGGTCATGATGCCGGCACGGGTCGGGCTGCAAAAGGGATGGGAGACGTAGCCGTTCGTGCAGCGGATGCCGGAGGCAGCGAGCTTGTCGAGATGCGGTGTGGGGATTTCCTTGGAGCCTTGAAAGCCGACATCGTTGTAGCCGAGGTCATCAGCGATGATGAGCAGGATGTTCGGGCGCTCAGCCGCAGGCAGGGCGTGAACGAGCAGGGCAGAGGCAAAAAGGGCGGTCAGCAGCTTCATGGAGGGCCTTCAAACGCTGGTCGGCGGGCAGGCTTGCGCCGAAATGCCGCTCAGGCATCCGGCAGATGATAGTCATCATCCGCAATGTCTGGAATGCCGACGACGAGGACCCGCATGCGGCCGGTGGCACCATGAACCACACCCGGAGGAATGTGCACCAGGGAACCTTTCTGCACCGGATGCTCCACGCCATCCAGGGAGACACTGCCCTCGCCCTCCAGCACATAGTAAAGCTCGGTGGAACGCTTGTGGAAGTGGGGCCGTGCGCCGTCGATGTCCACCGCATGCGCCCAGGCAGCCGGGTGCAGTGCTTCATCTTCACGGCTGATCAGGCGGTCGCGCCAGCCGCAGGTGCTGCGCTCCCGGGCGGTGTGCCCTTCGTGTCGGATCAAAATGGGGCCGGAGGTGCTCATGTCGAGATTCAGAGAGCAGGAAGTCCGGTTACAAAGCCACCGAAAAATTTGATTGGCTGCCGGGCAGATCGGGTGGTTCATCGCCGCCGTCATGAAAACACTCTGCCAGATCCTCTCGGTCCTCATTGGCCTCGTGTGCGCCGTGCTCATGTTCTTCGGGATCATTCCCCTGCTGGGCTGGACGCTGTGGGCCACGCTGGGCGGCTGCGTTGTCGGAATCATCTTCGGCTCCTTCCCGGAGAGGAAGATCGGGCTCATCATCAATGTGGCCGTGGCCATCGTGGCGATCCTGCGGCTCTTCCTGGGCGGCGGCGTGGTTTGACGCCTGCGGCTGGAGGGCCCTGGCGCTGATTGTGCCAAAAAACGGCGCTTTCCTCCGCCCTGCGGGTCGTTACTGATGGGCTTCCACCATGCCCAACGGACCCATCTCCACCAAGCTCTTCGACCTCGCCAAGCAAGTCATCCCCGGCGGCGTCAACTCGCCCGTCCGAGCCTTCCGCAATGTCGGCGGCGACCCTTTCTTTGTGCAGCGCGCCAAAGGCTGCCGCATCTGGGATGTGGATGGCCGCGAGATGATCGACTTCGTGGGCACCTGGGGTCCGGCGATCCTCGGTCATGCACCGGTTCCGGTGATCGAGGCCATTCACACGGCGGCCAAGGAGGGAGTGAGCTTCGGCATTCCCAATCCCTACGAGGTGAAAATGGCCCAGACGATCTGCGAATGGGTGCCTTCGATTCAGAAAGTGCGCATGGTCAGCAGTGGCACCGAGGCCACCATGAGTGCCATCCGCCTCGCCCGAGGATTCACCGGCCGGCATCGCCTGGTGAAGTTTGATGGATGCTACCATGGCCACAGCGACAGCCTGCTGGTGGCCGCTGGAAGTGGTGCCCTCACCCACGGCAATCCTGACAGCGCTGGCGTGCCGCCTGCGTTTGCCGAGCTGACCACCGTGCTGCCCTTCAACGACGAAGCCGCTCTGGAGGAGCTCTTTGAGAGCAAAGGCCACGAAATCGCCGCCCTCATCGTCGAGCCCTATCCGGCCAACGCCGGCCTCATTCTGCCAAAGCCAGGCTTCCTCCAGAAGCTGCGCGACATCACGGCGAAGCACGGGACGGTGCTCATCTTCGACGAGG
>CALDGV010000839.1 GCA_937941745.1 uncultured Prosthecobacter sp.
AGATGGTAGGCCCACTCATAGCGCAGCGGCAGAAGGTTGAAAGTCAGGCTCTCGCGACCGTTGATCACCCGCTTTGCCGCATAGGCAGCCTCCGCCTTGCCACGATCCAGGTGAAAAACACGATTGCCGATCTGGTAGGTGGTCTCTTGTCCCTTTGCCGCTGCAGCAACATCGATAGTCGCCACCGCGGCCTTCGTCGCCTCGATCTTGGAAGCATCCTGGCAGGCCGCGGGTAGCGTGACATCGCCCCTCTCACCAGCCACCTCAAGGTCAGCAGCCTGCCAGACACTGACTCGAGGGTCATTCATCGAAGCCTCTGGAAGCGTTCCCTCCTTCTCCGGCCTGAAAAGTTCGGACAAAAAGCTGGCCACCTTCTGGTAAGAGGTCACCCGAGTCTCAAAAAAGTTTTTCTCCTTCAGCATCCGGATGGATTCATCCAGCCAAGGCAAAGGATCTCCCAATCCTGGATTCAGCGCCGGCAGCCCACAGCCCTTCATCCGGCTGTCAGCGATGTAGTCGATGTAAAGCTCGGCATCCTCCCTCCTGAGCCCCACGGCCCCCGAGGGCAGGCAGTCGCGGATGAACTCCTTCTCCATCGCCACCGCCTCCTGCATCGTGGCCACCAGTTCATCTCGGAAGGCTCGCGTGGCGATGGCGGGGTTCTCCGCCAGAAGTTCCAGGAAGAGCCGGCGGAAAACCTCGATGTGGTTGGTTTCATCCCGCAGGGTGTATTCGAACATCTCACCAATCCCCTTGAACTTCCCGTGACGCTTCAGGCTCAGGAGCATGGCAAACAAACCATAAAACTGCGTCCCCTCCATGCACTGGCCGAACACAAACAGGTTCTTCGCCAGCAGACGCTGATTTTCCAGCCGGGTGAGGTCCAGCCCCCGGCGAAGTCCGAGGGAATGGCGTGTCACAAACTCGTTTTTCCTCACAATCGTCGGGATCTGCTCAAACATGGCCTCGCACTCATGCGGATTGATGCCCAGGGAGGAGATCATGTAGAGCAGTGAATCCGCGTGAATGTTCTCCTCATGGGCATGGCGGCCCAGGACCACCTTCAACTCAGGTGCCGTGACCAGATCCCGGACGACGTGCTGGATGTTGTCACCCACGATGCCTTCGGCGGCGGAGAAGTAGCCAATGCCCATCCGAATGATCCAGCGCTCGGTTTCCGTCACCTCGTCCGACTGCCACTGCTCCACATCCTTCTGCATCTGGATGTCCTCCGGTTCCCAGTGGTTGGCCACCATGGTGCCATACTTCTCCAGCGCCCAGGCATACTTGACTGGAAAAAGGTCAAAACAGCCCGTGTCACGCCCTCCGATGACACGCTTGGCGGCGAGAGCCGCCTCGGCCTGGAGTTCATTGAGTTCAAAATGATGTCCTTGGATGGTGTAGCGCATAAAAATAGACAGCCACCGCATGTAGCGCCCAAAACAGCAAGAACACTACATATTGTGTATGTGAATAATTCCTGACACATCCAATTGTGGTTCCAAGAACTTTTTCACAACCTATCGTCTCTCTGCTGTTCCTCGATTCAGAATCAGGCGTTCCACATGCCAAAAAAATTTGGCGATAGATCTCACCTAGTCTGAACAGGGGCCAAACACCGCCAAGGCACCCCTCAAAACGGGCTTTTGATCCTCAACCACCCAGCCCTGAGCGCCTTCATGTAGTCTTTAGGCGGCACGAAATCTCTGCCAGCAGTCGGAAAAGTATCCTCTCAGCAGTTTCATCACTCCCTGCAGCCTAAATGCTGCCATCACGCATGAACTGAAATTGGAGCCGAGTGTCGGATTTGAACCGACGACCTGATGATTACAAATCAACTGCTCTACCACTGAGCTAACCCGGCTTGTCATCCGCCGGACGGGAGGTGATTCCTGGCGGCGGGGGCGGATGATGCATCAGGCGTCTTAATGCGCAACGCCGAATTCTGCTGTTCTGAACCATGATCGGACCAGCGAAGCGCAAAGGAATGGACAAGGGTGGGCTCTTCGTGGCGTTCTTTCTGCTTCCTACCATGCCCATTTCCTTCCCTCCCATCTCCCGCCGCCAGTGGCTCAAAGGCAGCCTGGCTGCTGCATTCACTCCAGCCTGGGCCTCCGCCGCCAGCAGCAGTGATGGCGAGCTCTGGGTTCTCTTTTCCGACACCCACATCGCGGCAAACCTGAAGCTCGAAGCACGGGGGGCGGTGATGGCGGAAAACCTGGCACGCTGCGCCAAGCAGGTGCTGAACGTGGGCCAGAAACCCTTCGGCGTGCTGGTGAACGGCGACTGCGCCTACCTGGACGGCCAGCAGGCGGACTACGATGCCTTCGTGAAGCTGATCGAACCGCTGCGCGAATCTGCGATCCAGGTGCACTGCACCCTGGGCAATCATGACAACCGCAAGCATTTCATCGGAGCGATGACGAGCCCGCAAGACCCACGCCCGGTGGAGGGCAAGCATGTGGAGGTGCTAAGCAGCGCGACCATGAACTGGGTGCTGCTCGACTCCCTGCATGAGGTGAACCAGACGCCGGGCGAACTCGGGCAGCTTCAGCTCGGCTGGCTGGACCGGACCCTGAACAACTGCCCCGACCGCCCGACGGTGGTGATGGCTCATCACAACCCCCAGGGACCTGTGCCTGAGGGCAAGAAACCGACGGCACTGACCGACAGCGACGCCATGTTCGCCATTCTGGCAAAGCACAAGAAAGTGAAGGCCTTTGTCTATGGTCACACCCACAACTGGGAGCACAAAAAGCACCCGGAGACAGGTCTCCACCTGATCAATTTGCCTCCAGTGGCCTATGTGTTTGCGCCAGAGCGCCCGAACGGCTGGGTCAGCGCGAGAGCCACGAAGGAGCGCCTCGTGCTGGAACTGCATGCACTGAACCCCGCCCATGATCAGCATGGGGAGAAAGTGGAAATCGCCTGGGGATGATTCGGAAACGGATTGCGCCTTGCACCGCTTCACCGCCTCACTATACCCTCGCCGTCCTATGGCAAAACCCGCACTCGGCAAAGGACTCGGAGCACTGATCACCGCAACACCTGCGGCGTCATCTTCATTGCCCAGAATCCCAGCACTGGGCCAGCCAGCGCCAGGAGACGTGGTGCAGAAGGTTTCCCTGGAGCAGGTGGTGCCCAGCCCGCTCCAGCCGCGCAAGGAGTTTGTGGCGGAACAGCTCACCGAGCTGATGGAATCCATCCGCGAACACGGCATCATCCAGCCGTTGATCGTGCGCCCGGTGAACGGGAAGATGGAGCTGATCGCAGGTGAACGTCGATTCCGTGCCTCGACGCAGCTCGGCCTCAAGGAAGTGCCGGTGATCGTGCGGCAGGCCAGTGATCGTGATGTGCTGGAAATGGCGCTCATTGAGAACCTTCAGCGCGAGGACCTGAGTCCGATCGAAGAAGCCCGCGCCTATCACCGCCTGGCCGAAGAGTTTCAGATGCGGCAGGAGGACATCGCCAAACGCGTGGGCAAAAACCGCGCCACGGTGGCCAACGCCATCCGACTTCTGGACCTGGCCCAGCCGGTGCAGGACATGCTTTCCCAGGGAAAGATCACCAGTGGTCACGCCAAGGTGCTGCTGATGCTGAAGGCGGAGGATGCACAGACCAAGGCGGCGGAAGAGGTCGTCAAAAAGGGTCTCACCGTGCGTGCCACGGAGAAGCTCGCGCACAACATCATCAACCCGCCCACACCCAAGCCGAAGTTTGACGATGCCGATGTGCTGCGAGCCATCGAAACCTGCGAGCAGCGGATGCTTCAGCACCTGTCCACCAATGTGGCGATCAAGCATTCTGAGAAAAAGGGCACGATCGAGATCGACTACTATGGCGTGGAAGATCTGAACCGCCTGCTGGCCCTGATGGGTGTGCCAGAAGAGAAAATCGAAGAGGAGTAAGCCCCAAGCAGCCCTCATGGCGAAGGAACCCACTCCCCTGCTCTCCGCCCTGATGCACCTGCTTCGAGCGTTCGCCTGCCTCATCCTGCTGGCCTCCTGCACACAGGCGGCATCTCACCCGCAGGCAGGCGAGATTGAAACCTTCCTGAACCGCTACTTCTCCACCTGGTCCTCGCAGGACATGGAAGGCTACGGCGGCTGCTTTCATCCTACGGCAAGAGTGACCTTTGTCGAAAAGGGTGGTCTGGCCTCCAGCCAGGGTCTGACGGATTTCCTTCATGGCCAGAAAATGGGCCACGAGCGCTCGCCGGAACGCATGACCGAGGTTCCCACCGGGATGAAGATCACCGGCGACAGCCGAGTGGCCCTGGCCGAGGTGCGCTGGAAGCTGGTCAAGGGCTCCCAGACCGTGACAGGCACGGATTTCTTCACCCTGCTGCGGACCAGCGAGGGATGGAAGATTGCCGCCCTGGTGTTTTACAACGATTGACCGAGCATCGCGACCATGTCGAAGCCTCCTGCCGCCGTATCCCCTCTGCCTACTCGCCTCTTTCTGGGGGCCGCCTGCTTCCTCGCCGGAGGAGCCATGATGGTCATTGAAATCTGCGCCTTCCGCCTGCTGGCCCCGATCTTTGGCAACAGCGTGTACACTTGGACGGCCCTGATCGGCGTCGTGCTCATCGCCTTCAGCGTCGGCGGTTTTCTCGGGGGAAGGCTGGTGGACCGTTTTTCCAGGCTGAGCCTGCTGGGCTGGCTGCTGGGCGTCTCGGCCTTTCTCACCTTCCTCATCCCACCACTGCATCTTGGTTTTGGCAGCGGCTTTGCCCAGAGCGGCCTCATTGGCGGCTCCATCATGCTTTCCGTGTTCCTCTTCGCACTTCCAGGCGCCCTGCTCGGTGCGGTTTCTCCAGCGGCAGTGCGGCTTTACAGCCTGACCCAGAAGGACACACACGTCGGGGCAGCAGCGGGCACCATCTCCATGCTCGGCTCCTTGGGCAGCTTTGTGGGCACCTTTTTATCGGGTTTTGTGCTGCTCTCCCACTTCGGTGTGCGCAGCATCTTCATCGGCTGCGGTGCCGTGCTGGTGGCGCTGGCCCTGATCGCCTTCATCCTGGAAAAGACCGGCGCGAAAAAGGCCGGAGGATTGATGGCAGCAGCGGTCCTCGCCGCCTTGATCGGCTCGCAGGCCGAGGAAAAACCTGGTGCAAACGTGCTGCATGTGGAGGAGTCCTTCTACCACCGCATCGAAGTGTCGGAGACCGGCGTCAGCCCGCACAAGCAGCGCATGCTGCGCCTCGACTCCACCCCGGAAGGAGCCATGAACCCGGACGACGGTTCCCTGGTGATGGATTACCAGCACTACTGGCGGCTGCCGCTGCTGAAGGACCAACCCAAGATCGAGAGCGCGCTTTTCATCGGAGCAGGTGCGTTTGGCATGCCTGAGGCTTTGTCCCGCGAATTTCCTGAAGCGCGGGTGGATGTGGCGGAGATCGACCCGCAGGTCATTGAGGTGGGACGCCGGTTTTTCCGCCTTGCCGACCATCCTCGCGTGGCGGCCCATGCGGGCGATGCCCGCCGTTTTTTGAATGAGCGGCCGGATCAGCGCTGGGATCTGATCTTTGGGGATGCCTATGCCGGGGTGCGCTCCATTCCGGCTCATCTCGTCACGCAGGAATTTTTCCAACTGATGGCGGACCACCTCACTCCGGAAGGTGTCTTTGTGATGAATGCCATCACCGCCGTGCAGGGAGAGCGCGCGGAACTGCTCGCAGGGCTTCTGGCAACACTGAAGAAGGTTTTTCCCAAGGTCGAAACCTTTGCCGTCGCCGGCCCACGTCAGATGGCGCAGAACGTCATCATTCTGGCGAGCCGCCAGGACTGGCAGCCCCTGATCACGGACCGCTTTTATGCCGCGGGCTCCTGGCAGTCACGGGTGGTCCGCAGCCATGTGGCGCAAAACCAGCTGCCGAGTGACGGCCAGGTGTTCACAGATGACTTCAACCCCGTGGACCGCATCATCGCCAAAGGGTTGCTGGACGATTGAGGTGCCGAGGAAAGGTGTCTCAGCCCGGAAGATCTGGCAGAAGGCCTGAGGTCAGGGCAATGAGGGCGTCCAGCCTCGGTGGGTATGGCAGGGTGCCGCGCAGCCGGACATCCCGCTGCTGCGCAGCCAGTGCGGCCCCATCCTCCGGTCTGGCCAGAAAGATGACCGGCGGCGCCGTGTGGCTGCCACGATGCACGTGCGGATAGGCCTTGGCGATCAATCGGTCCAGCATGACGCCACTGAGATCTGGCAGCGGCACGGCCAGGATCAGCAGCTGGTAGGGGCGGGAAAGCATCAGCTCAAAAGCACGCTCAGCCGTCGGGCAGTCATCCACCTCACAATGACGGAAGGACTGGAGCGCTTCACGGATCACCCGGCGGAAAGGCAGGCTCTCCTCAGCCAGGAGGACACGGGCAGGCAGGGCGCTGGAGGGTGGCAGACTCAAAATGTTTGGCTTGAGAGGCGATGAAGGCTAGACTTGTGGCGTTTTTTGGAATTTGAATCAAGAGGCATCCATCTTGCTCATCTTGAATGCATCACATCGGCCCGGCCGGAGTGTGTCTCCCAGCTCTGAACTCCCTTTTTCCTACTGCTCATGACCGAACTCATCTCCAAAGGCGGCCCGCTGGTGTGGTTGCTGATGGCCTGCCTCGGGTTTTCGATGGCCATTTTCCTGGAGCGGCTCGCCTACTACCATCGTGCGAGCATGAATGTGGGTGAGTTTCTGGCAGGTCTGGCCGCCTTGATCCGCCGGCGAAACTACCCTGAGGCGCTGCAGGAGTGCGTGGCCACGCGGGTGCCGGCAGGCCGGGTGATTCATGCAGCCCTTCTGCGGCACCATTCCTCGCGTGAGCAGTTGAAGGAGATCGTGCAGGAGGCTGGCCAGCTCGAAGTGCCCCGCCTGGAGCGCTACCTCGCCATTCTGAATGCGATCGCCCATGCTGGACCGCTGATCGGCCTCCTGGGCACGGTGATCGGGCTTTTGGACAGCTTCACCAACCTCTCCAGCGCCAACGGCGTGACCACTCCGGCGGAAGTCGCACGTGGTGTCTATCAAAGCCTCATCACCTCGGCGCTCGGCCTTGTGGTGGCCATTCCCGCCTACCTGTTCTATGCCTTTCTCAGCGCCCGTTCACGCTCCATCATGCACGATCTGGAGCGCGCTGGCGTGGAGATCGTGAACCTGATCGAGGACGCCAAGTCCGCTGACAACATCGTGGAGTTCCGCCAGCCGGCGGACGAAGCTCCGGCGCGCAGCCGGCGGAAAGTCTGAGCGGCGCATGAAACTGGAGAGTCACCTGCCCAGGCAGAGCCCCTGGCTCTACATCACCCCCTTGCTGAATGCCATTCTGCTCCTGCTGGTGTACTTTCTGTTCAGCAGCGGCTTCGTCCAGCAGTCGGGCATCAAGGTGGAGACACCGCGCTCCAGCAGCCGTCTGACAGGCTTTGACCGGGCACACATCATCACCATTGCCGGAGGCCAGGATGCGCCCCTCTATTTCGATGGGCAGAGGGTGACCTGGGAGGAACTGCGCACCACCCTGGAAAAACGCCGCGATGGCGAACGCCGCATCCTGTTGCATGCCGACCGCTATGCTCCTACGGGACGGTTCACCGAGGTCAGCACCCTGGCCATGGAGCTCGGCTATGAAGTCGCCCTGGCCACCACGCCCGGCCAGATGGCGGCCACCGCGCGATGAAGAAGCCGCACCCAGACTCTGCGCTCATCTTTGACTGGGGCCGCCGGGAGGTCACTGCCCCCTGGCTGGTGTTTTTCTTCTTCGTCGCCGTCCTCGGGCTCGCCTCGCTGTTCGTGGTCTTTCGCATCATCACTCCAGAAGCTCCCAGGGTGGATGCCCGCCCACAGCAGATGATCGTGCTCAATCCAGCCGTGCCCGCCGAGCGAGCTCTCATCCATCAGGCCCAGGACCGCAGCTTCACGCTGCTGCCCACGGAGGCTCCTGGTGCAGCCCACCTCCCTGCAGCCGCCCGCCTGCCAGATTTCCAGCCTTCCATCCGCGGTTTTGAGATGCGCCTCAAGCCCGCTGGTAGCGCCCTCACCACCCGTGAATCCACCAGCCTGTTGAAACAGGACTTTCTCGACTCCCTGCCCCCTCTTCCCGAGCCTGAAAAGCCGCCGCGCACAGGCTCACCCGCAGTGAAGAAGGTTCTCCAGGCGCGCCTGGAGGCCGGTCAAGAGGCACGTTCCATCGTCGCAGGATCGGTGTTGCAGGGCATTCCTCTGCTGGATCCCTCCCGACCGCGTTTCCGCGTCGCCATCGGCGCCCTCGGGCAGGTTCTGATGGCGCTTCCCATCTCCGCTTCGGAAGAGCCGGAGGTCATGGTGCAGCTGCATGCGGCTGTCACCCAGCTTCAGTTTCAGCCTCAGCCAGGCCAGCAGGACATCGAATGGGCTGAAGTCGGCTTTGCCTGGAGGAAGGAGGAGGCGCCATGATCCGACTCGGGCTCAGCGAACTCATCGTGGTCGTCATGCTGCTGGGCGTCTGCCTGGTGGTCGGCCTATGGACATGGACGCTCTGGCGCGAACGCCGCCGGGAAGTGCAGCGGCGCCGGATCGCCATCCAATGCCGCATCTGCAACTGCACCTACGCCATCCCCAAAAAGGCACCGCTCGTATCCCAGTGCCCCTCCTGCGGCACCCGCAACCAGCGCGGCGCCCTGGAACCGC
>CALDGV010000840.1 GCA_937941745.1 uncultured Prosthecobacter sp.
GCCCGAAGGCCAGCATGCCGATCCCGCCGCCCGTGGCCTGCACGATGCCGTAGGCAAACTTGGATTCACTTTCGACCATGTCCCGCGCCATGCCCAGCTTGGTCAGCAGATGGCTCATCAGGTCCTGACCGGCCACTGTCACGCCCCAGAACGTTCCCAGCCCCACCGCCGCCAGCGTCATGCCGCACAGGGCGCGCACCCGCCAGACCGGGTTGCCAAAAAGCTCCCGGAAACTGCCCACGCGGCCTGCCATCGTCTTCTGGGCGGCCTGAAGGCGCTCCGGCTCATGGATCGAGGCGCGCACCCACAAGGTCAGCACGGCCGGCACCACGCCGATGAGGTAGGCCATGCGCCAGTTGGCCCCCACCCACATGCCGGTGATGCCCGCCAGCCAGGTGGCCAGCACGCTTGTGGCATGAAAAATGCCGCTGGCACGGGCACGGGCCTCCTTCGGGAAGACCTCCGCCACCAGGGCCGCCGCCACCGCCCATTCACCTCCCACGCCCATCGCCACCAGGAAGCGCAGTGCACAGACCTCCCAGAGGTTGGTCGCAAAGTAGGTCAGGCCGGAGAAGACCGAATAGAACAGGATCGTCAGGATCATGGTCGGGTTGCGGCCCCAGCGGTCCGCCAGCATGCCGAAAAGCCAGCCGCCCAGCGTGCCGCCGACGAGGAAGAAGCCGAGCACGATGTCCCCCCAGGCCTTCACCTCGGCTGAATCCCCAGGCTGTGCCAGGATCTCTGCCAGCATGGACTTGCGGGTCAGATTGAAAATCTGCCCTTCAAATGCATCAAAGACCCAGCCCAGGGAGGCGACGATGAGAACGAGCCACTGGTAGCGGGTGACGGAGGAATACCACTTCACGGGAGGAGTCGATGACATGAGAAAAAAGGCGCGCAGTTGTCGCTTGGGCGCTTCCGAATCTTTCCTGGCATCACCGTTTCGGGGCGGGCAGGATGAAACGGAAGCAGGAAGGGGCATCAGACCGGCAGCGTCGTGCCCGGCACGGCCACCGGATACCAGCCCTCGGCATCAGGCTTCACCGGCGGCTCCGTGGCCCAGTTCAGATCATCGGGCACCAGGCTCTCCTGGCTGTTCATCACCTGCTCCCAGGTGATCACCTGCCCGGTGTAGGTGGCCATGCGGCCCATCACGCCCATCAGCGTGGAATAAGCGGCATACTCCGCATCATTCCGCACCTGCCCGGTGCGGATGTTTTCAAAAAATGCGTCATGCTCCAATTGGTAGGCATCCTCCTTGTTGCGGCTGCGCCGTCCGCCGGGAGGCTGGCCGTTGATCAGGAACTTGCCACCGTTCGCGAGGTCTGCACGACCCTTCACCCCGTGGAAGTGCTCGCTCACATCGCGCAGGCACTTGCCGCCGATCTGGCAGCACTGGCTCAGCAGGCGAAAGCCGCCCTCGTATTCAAACTCCACCGTGTGGTGGTCAAAAATCGTGCCGTTCTCCTTCGCCCGGCGCACCTGCCGACCGCCCTGCCCGGAGGCCTTCAGCGGCATCCGGCCATCCAGCACCCAGTTCGCCACGTCCAGATTGTGGCAGTGCTGCTCCAGGATGTGGTCACCGCTCATCCAGGTGAAGAAATACCAGTTCCGGATCTGGTAGTGCAGTTCGCTCTCCCCCGGTTCACGCGGGAATCCCGGGCGCGAGGTGCCATTCCAATAAACCCGGCCATAAACTAGATCACCAAGCTCGCCGCCCTGGATGCGCTTCACCACGTCCATGTAGCTCGGCTGGTAACGGCGCTGGAAGCCCACGCAGACATTCAGGCTCTTCTTCCTGGCCTCCTGGGCAGCGGCGATCACCCGGCGAGCCCCCACGGCATCCACCGCCACCGGTTTTTCCATGAAGACATGCTTCCCTGCCTTCACCGCCTGCTCAAAAAGGAAGGGCCGGGGGCCCGGCGGCGTCGTGATCAGCACCACATCCGCCAGCGAAAACGCCTTCTGCCAGTCCTCAAAGCGGGTGAAGACCTGATCGGGCGGCACCGCCACCTGCCCCTCATGCCGGGCCTTGAGGATGTCGAGGGCCGCCTGAGCCTTGCCCTCCAGCGGATCCACCACCGCCACCAGCTTGATCGTCGAACCGGCGCTCAGCGCCTGGCTGCAAGCCCCCGTGCCCCTGCCGCCACAACCAATCAGGGCGATCTTGATGTCACTGCTTCCGCCTGAGGCAAAAGCATGCGTCGCCGCCGTCAGGGCAGCGGAGGAAAGGAAGGAGCGGCGGCTGGTCATGGTCAAAGCAGCCTAGGGAACCGCCCGCCAACCCCTGAACTTTCAAAGCGCTGAAGCTCCGGTCGATCGGATCGGGCCAGGTTCATTTTCCATCCCACCACGCTCAGTGGCCAACATCCCAACTGCCGCGCTCAACAGCGCCTCATCAAAGCGCACGACATGCTCCCCGCTGAGGGAGTTGAGGTTCTGAAGTCGGACGGCGAGGAGGCGCATGGTGCGAAGAACTGTCTTCAAACCAGCTAAGCGCTGGGCTTTTTCTGCTTGGCCAATCTTGCTTTGAATTCCTCGTATCGATCGGTGAGGTCGTAAATATACTCTACAATTGCATAAACA
>CALDGV010000841.1 GCA_937941745.1 uncultured Prosthecobacter sp.
TTCGGCGGCGGTGGGGACCTTGGCGGACATGAGAGGGACGGGAAAGGGGCGCGGAGTATGGCAGGGAGGGGCGGCTCGTCAAAGGGTCAAGAGGGGGCATGGAGCCGGGAGAAAGGCAGGGCCGCCCTTGCAGCAAACCCGCCTGCCTTTGGACTATCAGTGCAGCGGCTCGCCTGCCGTTGCTGGATTTGGGTAGGCTCGCCGGATGTCCCACCCTGCCATCCTCACGACCACGGTCGGCTCCTACCCCCTTCCGGACTGGCTTTCCGCCCTGCCGAGCGAGCAGGCGCTGACGGATGCCACGCGGGTCGTCTTTGACACGCAGCGGCAGGCGGGGATCGACCTGCCGACGGACGGTGAACTGTATCGCTTCGACGTGAACCATCCGGATACGAATGGGATGATCGAATACTTTGTGCACCGGCTCGGTGGCTGCGATGCCCGGGTGGGAAGGCTGGATTCGGCGAGGTTCCGGGCCCGGCAGGAGATGGGCTTCCGGGCCAAGCCTGCCGCCGTGGTGCGCTCGGCCATCACCGAGGGCGTGCTGAACCTGCCGGAGGACTGCGCCCGGGCGGGCCGGGTGGCAGGCGGGAGCTTCAAGTTCACCCTCACCAGCCCCTACATGCTCGCCCGCACCCTGCTGGATGAGCATTACCACGACTTTGAGGCGCTGACACTGGCCGTGGCGGATGCCATGGCCGCCCAGGCAGCCGACCTGCGCTGCGACTGTGTGCAGGTGGATGAGGCCAACATCCCCGGCAATCCGGCCGATGCACCGCTGGCGGCGCGGGCGATCAACCGCGTGCTGGATGCGGTGAAGACCACGAAGGCGGTGCACTTCTGCTTTGGCAACTACGGCGGGCAGACCATCCAGAAGGGGGAGTGGGCGGCACTGACCGCCTTTCTGAACGAACTGCGCGCCGACCACCTCGTGCTGGAGCTGGCGCACCGGCCCGGCTCTGACCTGCAGGCTCTGCGGGCGCTCGATCCGAACATCGGCGTGGGCCTGGGCGTGGTGGACATCAAGGTGAACCACATCGAGACCGCCGACGAGATCGCCCGAAGGATCGAGACGGCTGAAAAGGTGCTCGGTGCAGGCCGCGTGAGGTTCATCCACCCCGACTGCGGCTTCTGGATGCTGAAGCGCAGCATCGCCGACCGGAAGATCGAGGCGCTGGCCAAGGGGCGGGACCGCTTTCTGGGGCGGGTTTGAGCCGGGGTGGTCGAAAACCGCCTTTCCTGTCCAAAAAAGCGCTGGTCTGGCCTCGTATGCTCACTCCAAGCCATGTCTCACGCCTTTCCGCGTCTCACCTCCCTCAGCCTGCTTCTCGCCGGAGCGGCCTCTGCCCAGGCCGCGCCCTCCGCCGAGGCGCTGAAGTTCTTTGAGTCGAAGATCCGCCCGATCCTGGTGCAGAGCTGCCAGGAATGCCACGGCGAGAAGAAGCACAAGGGTGAGCTGAGGCTGGACAACCTGCCCTACATCCTGCACGGCGGCGAAACCGGCCCGGCCATCGTGCCGCACAAGCCCGATGAGTCCCTGCTGATCAAGGCGGTGAGCTATGAAGATTCGGACATGGAGATGCCGCCGGACGGCAAGCTGCCGGATGATCAGATTGCCGCGCTGAAGCAGTGGATCGCGATGGGCGCACCCTGGCCGGAAAACGAGGTGGCTGCTGCCAAGCCTCCGCGTCGGCCGGGTGAATTCACCGCCGAAGACAGGGCCTGGTGGGCCTTTCAGCCTGTGAAGGAGCCGCCCGTGCCGGCCGTGAAGCATGAGGGCAATGCCATCGACGCCTTCATCGAAGCCAAACGCACCGCTGCCGGGCTGAAAGCCAGCCCGCAGGCTTCGCCTGAGGAGCTGATCCGGCGTCTCTCCTTTGACCTCACCGGCCTGCCGCCGACGCCGGAGGAGGTGAAGCAGTTCGAGCAGGAATGCGCCGCAGGCTCCGACAAGGCGGAGCATGCCTACGAAAGGCTGGTGGACCGCCTGCTGGCCTCGCCCCGCTTTGGCGAGCGCATGGCCCAGCACTGGCTGGACCTGGTGCGCTATGCGGAGTCGGAAGGCTACCGCCTGGATGCCTACCGCCCGAACGTCTGGCCTTACCGCGACTACGTCATCGAGTCGTTCAACCAGGACAAGCCCTACCATCAGTTCGTGAAGGAGCAGATCGCAGGCGATGAAATCGCCCCGGGGGACCCGAAGAGCGAGATCGCCACCGCCTTCCTCCGCCACACCGTTTATGAATACAACCAGCGCGATGCCGAGGGGCAGTGGCGCACAATCATGAACGAGGTCACGGATGTGACGGCGGATGTTTTTCTGGGCATGAGCGTGCAGTGCGCGCAGTGCCATGACCACAAGTTCGATCCGATCCTGCAGAAGGATTATTACCGCCTTCAGTCCTTCTTGGCCAACATCACCTGGCCGGAGGACAAGGTGTATGCCACGAAGGAGGAGATCGCCGCGCATGCGAAGCAGCATCAGGCCTGGCTGGAGGCCACGAAGGAGCCACGTGCCGTGATTGATGGCATCATCGAGCCGCGCATCCAGAACGCGCAGAAGAGCGCGATGGAGAAGTTCCCCGAGGAGGTCGTGGCCATGTGGCGGAAGCCGCGTGAGCAGCGCACGCCTTATGAGGAGCAGATCGTCCAGCTGGCCTGGAGGCAGGCCGAGTATGAGCGCTACCGCTTCAAGACGGACAAAATCAAAGATCCCGAGGCCATGCAGCTGCGCGAGGCTCAGGCCAGGCTGGCGGCCTTTGATGCCCTGAAACCGAAGCCTCTCCTCACCGCCTATGCCATTGGCGAGACCGGCCCTGTGGCGCGCGACGTGAAGTTCAAGACCCGCCGCAGCGGTGAGATCGAGGCCAAGCCCGGCTTCCTGACCATCCTGGACCCCGGCGAGGCCGTGATTCCTGCCGCGAAGCCCGGTGCGAAGACCAGCGGACGCCGCAGCGTGCTGGCCGACTGGTTCACGAAGGCCGACAATCCGCTGACCACCCGTGTGATCGTGAACCGGCTCTGGTCCTGGCATTTTGGCCGGGGCATTTCCGGCACGCCGAGCGATTTTGGCCGCCTCGGAGAGGCGCCGACGCATCCGGAGCTGCTCGACTGGCTGACGGTGCAGTTCCTGAAGGGCGGCTGGAAGATGAAGCCGATCCACAAGATGATCGTCATGAGTGCCGCCTACCGCCAGAGCACGCTGCTGCATGACAAGACGGCCATGCAGTCCGATCCGGAAAACAAGCTGCTCTGGCGCTTCCCCCCGCGGCGCCTGGATGCCGAGCAGGCCCGCGATGCAGTGCTCTTTGCCAGTGGTGAGCTGGATCTGACCATGGGCGGCGAGGGCGTGGAGGCTTCGAAGCCGCGCCGCAGCATCTACACGCGCAAGATCCGCAACACGCAGGATGAATTCCTGCAAAGCCTGGATGCACCGCCGGGCTTCTCCAGCCTGCCGACACGCGACGCCACCACCACGGCCACACAGAGCCTGCTCATGATCAACGGCGAATGGCCGCTGGAGCGTGCCCGCAGCATGGCGACGCGGCTGGTGCAGGACAAGCCGGCGGGGGATCCGGCGCTGGTCATGCGTGCCTACGAGCTCGCGCTGGGCCGCGAGCCCACCCAGACGGAGGCGAAGGATGCGCTGAGCTTCCTCAACAGCCAGCGTGCCCGCTTGAAAAAATCCCTTCCTCCACCTCCCGCCGACCTTCCCGCCATCGCCGATGCCCGGCCTTACTTCGGCGCTCCGGCACCAACGAAGACCACCAAAACCCTTTGGATGGAACCCGGCAGCAGGAACGAGAAGCTGCGTGTGGGCAGCACCCAGGCGATGGAGGGCAATGACTTTGCCATCGAGGCCGTCGTGAACCTGAAAAGCCTGTATCCCAGCGGCTCAGTGCGCACCATCGCCTCCCGCTGGGACAACGACAAGGCCACGCGGGGCTGGGCTTTCGGCGTCACGAGTGAAAAGTCCGCCTACAAGCCGAACAACCTCATCGTGCAGCTCGTGGGCGAGGATTTCCAGGGCAGCCTGGCTTATGAAGTCGTGGCCAGCGGGCTGCGCATTCCGGTGAACAAGCCGCATTATGTCGCCGCCGTGCTGCACAATGAGCCTGCCGAAGGGCAGAAGTTCGGCGGCACCATCACCTTTTATGCCCGCGATCTCAGTGATCCGGCCGCGCCCATGCAGAGCGTGACTGTCGCACATCCGATCTGCGGCGGTTATGTCAGCCCCGAGCGCGCCCTTTACATCGGCGGGCGAGAAAAGGACAAAGCCAGCCTGTGGCATGGAGCCATCGCCCGGGTGGCGCTGCGCCAGGGCAGCCTGGATGCGGGCAAGCTCATGGCCTGGGTGGGCATGAACGACCCGACCTGTCTGGTGGATGTGAACGCTGATCTGGCCGCAGAACAGCTCAAGTCGGGCTGGAAGTGGGAGTCCAGCGCCCCTGCCACCTCCCCGAAAGGCAGCACCGATCCCAACCGCGAAGCCCTGGCCGACCTCTGCCACGTGCTGTTGAACTCGAACGAGTTCTTTTACCTGCACTGAAGGCGGGCGGGCGCCTGCCCGCCTGCCGCCAGCGATGCCTGAAATCCCGCGTGCATCGGTGCGGCTTCTGCTTCATGAACAGAAAGCCGCATGTCTCCCGACCCCGCCAGTTATCCCACCACCCCCGGCGCCCACCTGACGCCTGGGGGAGTGCATTTCACGGTCTTCTCGCGTCATGCGACTGCGCTCGATCTTTGCCTTTACGATGCCCAAAGGCCGACCTACGAGACTGCCCGGGTGCGGATGAAGCGTGGGGAGCGGGATCTCTGGCATGCTTTTGTGCCCGGGCTGAAATCCGGACAGCTCTACGGCTACCGGGCGCATGGCCCCTGGATGCCGCACAGCGCGCTGCGCTACAACGCGAACAAGCTGCTGCTCGATCCCTATGCCAAGGCCATTGCAGGCTGTCCGGAAGGCCGGGCTTCCATGCTGGGACTGGAGGGTCCAGGCTTTTTC
>CALDGV010000842.1 GCA_937941745.1 uncultured Prosthecobacter sp.
CGCAGCCACGCATATACATCGTCTTTTGTCACCGTATCCCAACGCCCCAGGAGTTCCTGAAGCTCGGCGGTATGGACTGTCCCGAGCCCCTGCCTGTCCGGCGTGTAAAAGACGTGCCCGCTTTCTACCTTGCCGAACGCCTCGGGCGGCACGTCAGCGGCGACGAACACCGAAAACACCGATTCGGCGCCCCGGTGCCCCAGTATCGCTTCCTTGCGCAGAGCGAACGAATCCCTGTCCTTTACGGCGATGGTGGCATCGGCGAGGTCTTCGGGAGTCGGCTCGCGGCGGACGATGGACACACGATGGACGGCGGCGAGCAGGCAGCAGGCGAGGAGTTCGTCCTTATGTGAGCCGCCGGGATGGGTGAGGATGAGGGAAAGCATGAGCAGAGAGGTTTAGACTGGATTGCGGGCGAATGCTCGCGGGGAATGCGCAAGCCTCGGGCGAGAGTGGAGGGCGGTAACCTCGCAGAACGAGGCTGCAAGGGAGTGAAAACGCGCCACGTTCATTGCCTCCCATGATTCGCCCCACCCTTTCCGCCCTGCTTTGCACCAGCCTGCTGGCCCTTTCCGCCGTCCAAGTCCGAGCCCATGAAGCCGGGAAGCAGATGGCGGAAGTGGCGACCCTGCTGCTTTCCGTCTTGACGCCTGAGCAGAAGGCCAAGGCGACCTTCAGCTTTGAGGACGAGGAGCGCATCAACTGGCACTTCATCCCGCGTGAGCGCAAAGGACTGCCCCTGAAGGAGATGACGCCGCAGCAGGAGCTGCTGGCT
Organism: uncultured Prosthecobacter sp.; assembly: GCA_937941745.1. GTDB lineage: Bacteria > Verrucomicrobiota > Verrucomicrobiia > Verrucomicrobiales > Verrucomicrobiaceae > Prosthecobacter. The sequence continues at coordinate 776 of CALDGV010000842.1, forward strand.
CATGCGCTGCTCAACACCGGCCTCGGCTTCCGCGGCGCTGCCAAGGCGGCGACCATCATGTCCCTGGAAGAAGTACTCTGGCAGATGGAAGGCGCCAAGGCCGCCGATGAGGCTGCGAAGGCCGCAGTGCGCGCCAAGCGTGATCCCGAGCAGTATTTCGTGAGCATCTTCGGCACGCCGGACATCAAGGGCAGCTGGGGCTGGCGCGTGGAGGGGCACCACCTTTCCCTGAACTTCACCATCAAGGACGGCCAGCTGCTGCGCGCCACGCCGACCTTCTTTGGCACCAACCCCGGTGAAGTCCGCCAGGGCAACCTCCTGGGCCTGCGTGTGCTGGGCAAGGAGGAGGATCTCGGCCGCGAACTGGTGAAAAGCCTGAATGATGAGCAGTGGAAAAAAGCGCTGCTTGATGCCGTGGCACCGAAGGAAATGATCACCGCCGCCGAGAAGCGTGTGAATATGCTGAAGCCGGAAGGCCTCTCCAACGCCGACATGACGGACGCCCAGAAGGCCAAGCTGAAGGAGATCATCACCGAATACACCGACCGCGTGCGCCCTGAGATCGCCGCTGAACTGTGGGCGGAGATTGAGAAGAGCCCGATCTACTTCGCCTGGGCCGGCGGCAAGGAGCGCGGCGAGCCTCACTACTACCGCGTGCAGGGCAAGGCCTTCCTGATCGAATACGACAACGTTCAGAACGAGGCCAACCATCCGCACAGCGTCTTCCGCAGCTTTGAAGGCGACTTTGGCCGCGACATCCTGGGCGAGCACCACAAGGCCGAGCACTCGAAGTGATCCGGCGTGCCGGGCGGCCAAGATCCGCCTGCAATCGCACCATCCAGGCCCAGTCTCGCCAGGCTGCGGCACGTTTCGAAGGAGGAGCAACCGCTCTTCCTTCCTTATGTCCACCTACGTCGCCCTCCTCAACTTCACCCAGCAAGGCCTCCAGAATGCGCATGAATCGCCACACCGCGCCAGCGCCTTTCGCGCCGCCGCCCGCAAGTGCGGCTGCAAGGTTCAGCACCTGCTCTGGACCCTCGGTGCCCATGATGGTGTGATCGTCTTTCAAGCCAGGGACGATGCCGCCGCCACCGGCCTGATGATGGCGCTCTCCGCTCTGGGCAACGTCCATACCACCACGATGCGTGCCTTTGATGCCGCGGAGTTCGCCGCCATCGTCGAGAAAGCTCCGAAGATGTAAGCCGGGGTTGTGCATTGTGGCTCCGCAGGCATCATGCGGCCATGCAAGCACGCGTGTTTCAGTTCCAGGTGGGTCGTTCCAAGATCGGCTGGGTGGGCAGGATCCTGTTCGCTGTCGTGGCCGTGGTGCTCATCGGCCTGCTGCTGACCTTTGGCGTGGTCGCAGCCGTGGTCGGTGTGGTAGCTCTGGCCGCCATCAAGCTCATCCGTGCCTTCGGGCCTACGCCACCAACCGCTGTGACCAGCTCTCCGGAGTGGCAGGAGTCCGCTGTCGTGGTCAATGAGACTCTGACGGAGGAATCCGGCCCTGTGCGCGACATCGAGGTGGAGGTGATCGAGGTCGAAAGTTCGCCAGGAACATCGCTGGACACCTCGTCGCAGGCATGACCTTTGACTTGTCGAGGGCGGCTGCTGATGGCTTGCTGTCACTCTGACCATGAACCTCCCCATCCGTCCTCGCCGAAACCGTCAGTCGCCTGCCATCCGTGACCTTGTGCGCGAGACCGAACTGACGCCTGGGCACCTGATTTATCCGCTTTTCCACCAGGAGGGGAATGCCAACACGCCCATCGAAGCCATGCCAGGCTGCCAGCGCTGGTGCGTGGCGGACCTCGTGAAGGAGGCCGGAGAGGCCCATGCGCTGGGGGTTCCGGCCGTGGTGCTGTTTCCGCGCATCCCTGATGAGCTGAAGACACGCGGAGCCGAAGAGTGTCACAACGACGACGGCCTTGTGCCACGGGCCATTCGTGCCCTGAAGGCCGCCCATCCGACGCTCTCCGTCATCACCGACGTGGCCCTCGATCCCTACAACAGCGATGGACACGACGGTCTTGTCTCCGACGACGGCCGTATCCTGAATGATGAAACCGTTGAAGTACTGTGCCGGCAGGCACTCTGCCATGCGCGCGCCGGTGCGGACATCGTGGCCCCGAGCGACATGATGGACGGTCGTGTGGCCGCGCTGCGTTCAGCCCTGGATGGAGCCGGGTTTACCGGTGTCTCGATCATGAGCTACACCGCCAAATACGCCAGCGCCTACTACGGCCCCTTCCGCGGAGCGCTCGATTCCGCGCCCAAGGCTGGTGACAAGAAGACCTACCAGATGGATCCCGCCAATGCCCGCGAAGCCGAGCGCGAAGCCGCCCTGGATGAGGCTGAAGGCGCCGACATCCTGATGGTGAAGCCTGCGGGCGCTTATCTGGACATCATCGCCCGCCTCCGCGCCGTCAGCACACTGCCCATCGCCGCCTACCAGGTCAGTGGTGAATACCTGATGATCAAGGCCGCCGCCGCCTCCGGCTGGCTGGATGAGGACAAGGTCATGCTCGAATCCCTGCTCGGCATCCGCCGCGCCGGAGCAGACATGATCCTCACCTACTTCGCCCGGCGAGTGGCTGAGAAGATGGCCTGATGCCATTCATGCCGAGGTTGCCGCAGGCGGCTCGCCCTCAGCCCAGCAGGGGTTCCACCGCCGCCTTGATCATCTCGATGAGGCATGGGTCCATGAACTCGTAGTCATCGGGGATGTCGAGCACCTGGATGCGCAGGTCGTGAAACACCTCCGGGAAATCCTCGCTCAGCTTCCTTTTCTGCCAAGGCTCCATCACCAGCACCAGGTCCGCCCAGCGCAGCAGCTTCTCCGATACACGCCGTCGGGTCGCCGCGCTCACACCAGCGCTGCGCACCTCGACCCGTGGATCGTTTTGATAAGCCGCCTCCGCCGTAGGGCTGCGCCAGTGGTTGCGTGAGCAGAGGAAGAGAAGGCGCATGGTTGGGCATGGTGCGGGCATTTCTGCCTGCACCGTGAATCTGAGGACGTTCGTTTTGCAGGCAGGGGTGCCCGCATCCCTTTCTTACTTTTTCACCAGCAAGCTCTTCCCGGTCATTTCCGCAGGCTGCTTCACGCCAAGCATGTCGAGCAGGGTCGGAGCGACATCGGCGAGGATGCCGTCGCGGACGGTGTAGCTGGCGGCATCGGCGGCGACGTAGATGCCGTGGACGAGGTTCGTGGTGTGCGCGGTATGCGGGGAGCCGTCGGCATTGCGCATCTGTTCGCAGTTGCCGTGGTCGGCGGTGATGAAGAGCTTGCCGCCGAGTTCGAGCACCTTCTCGACGATGAGCTTCACGCCGAAGTCGATGGTCTCGCAGGCATGCACGCCAGCCTCGACGACGCCCGTGTGGCCGACCATGTCAGGGTTGGCGAAGTTCATGATGACGGCGTCGTAGTTCTCCAGGCGGCGGAGCACCTCAAAGGTTAGGTCCGGAGCGCTCATCTGCGGCTTCTTGTCGTAGGTGGGCACTTCTTTGGGCGAAATGGCCAGATAGCGGTCTTCACCGGGATTCGGCTCCTCGACGCCGCTGTTAAAGAAGAAGGTGACGTGCGGGTATTTCTCCGTCTCGGCGGCACGCAGCTGCTTCAAGCCTGCCGCCGCGATGACCTGGCCGAGGTTGTTGTTCAGCGTTTCGGTGCTGAAGATGACCTTGGCACCCAGCTCGGCGTAGGTGGCATCGTATTCGGTGAGGGTGTAGTAGCCCACCTGCGGATGCACTTCGCGGTCGAAGCCTTCAAAGCCAGTCTTGAGGAAGGCATCGGAAAG
>CALDGV010000843.1 GCA_937941745.1 uncultured Prosthecobacter sp.
GGGCCGCTTTCACCCTCCACCTGCCACCGCCGCCATGAAACCCCTGCTCTGGGATTCTGATGAGATCGATCCCTGGACCGGCCAGAAATACACCTGGGACTCCCCGAACCCCAATGTCCATTGGGGGGGAATCTTGGAACCCGGCGACGATGGCTACACGGCACCACCCAGTCCCCCCACGTCAGAGACACACAAACCACGCAACCGAAACCGCAACGTGAAACACAACAGCTACTACCCCACGAACGTGCCGGAGCAGATCCTCTGGCTGACCAACTTCTACAACAAGCTCATCGGGCACGCGCCCACGCTGGGCATCTCCACCCAGACCTGCGCCGCCGCCGTGGCGGATGCACGCTGGCTCATCTACCTGCTCGGCAGCTACCAGCCCGCACAGCGCAGCTGGGGCAAGGCGGCCACGGACATGATCCGCGAAGCCCAGACCGGCACCGGCGATGCGGCGATGGTGCTGCCCGTCTTCAACGCCCCGCCCCTGCCGCCTGCGGATGCCACCGCCGGGCTGCCCGCCGTGGTGCCGGTGAAGCCGGGAGCGCTGAAGCGCCTCTTCAGCCTCATCCAGGTCATGCAGGAGGCCCCCGGCTTTGTGGACTCCATCGCCACCGACCTCGGAGCCGTGGGCACGGAGGTCACAGGGCCGGACCTGTCCTTGGTGCAGCCCATCCTGAAGCTCAAGATCGCCGGCGGCCAGGTCTTCATCGACTGGGGCTGGGGCGGCCAGGGCGCTTTCCTGGACATGATCCAGATCCAGGTGGACCGCGGGCAGGGCTGGGCCGACCTGGCCTACGACACCACCCCCGGCTACACCGACACCCACCCTTTCCCCGCCACACTCACCACCTGGAAATACCGAGCCATCTACCGCGTAGGAGATACCCAGGTCGGCCTGTGGAGCGCCGACGCCAGCATCGTCGTAGGCGGCTGATCCACCCCTCCACAACCTCACCACGAGCGGGAGCCGCAAGGCTCCCGCTTTTTTAACAAGTCAAAAGACTCTCCGCCCAATTCGACTCTCCAAGCACCTAAATCACCATGATCAGCTCAAAATATGCATTCCTACCACTGTCACATGTTCGCATTGGGGTGGCTGGGTTGCTTTTCGTTTCCTCAACCATTGTGAACGCAGCGAATATCTGGGTGGCCACGAATGGCAACGACACCAGCGGTAGTGGAACAAGTTCATCGCCTTACGCCACAATCCAAAAAGGCATTCAGGCAGCCAGCAACGGTGATCAGGTGATCGTAAAAAATGGTGTTTATAGTGGCGCAGGTAACAGAGTTATCTCCTTCCAAGGCAAAGCGATTCGTGTGTGCAGTCAAAACGGCCCAGCCTTCACCACGATCGATTGCGGACAGCAGCAGGCATTTCGAGCTACCTCTGGAGAATCTACCACCACAGAACTGGACGGCTTCAAAATCATTAACGGCTCTGTGAGCAGCAGCGCAGACTGGGAGGGTGATGGCATTATTCGCATTTATCATGACGGCGGGACAGAATCTGCCCTGACTATCCGAAACTGCATTTTCACCGGCCATACCGTGACTGCCAATTATGTGACGACCACGGTAGGCATCATTATGAAAAGCATGTCAACAAAGCCGGCAGTAGTGGAAAACTGCCTCTTTTACGGCAACACAATAAACGGAGGAGGATGGGTGGGAAGTTCGGGTGGTGGTGGTGGCGTCATCTGCTTTCCAGCCCAAAATCACGGGGCTTACAACATTACCAACTGCACAATTGCTAACAACACCCTAACTGGAAGCGGCAAAAGAATACCCGTAGAAATAGTCTCTGGAAGCATCAAGAACTGCATCACATGGGGCAACTCAGCGCCTAATTATCCATTCTCAGTAGCCAACAATCAGGCCTCTATGGTTAACTGGGCAAGCCAGGTAACCTACTCATTGGCAAGCGGAGGCGTGATGCTAGGAGGTGGATTGGGGGTGATTACCCTCGACCCACTCTTTTCAACTCCTGGCGCTGGCAATTACACGCTTGCAGCCGGCTCTCCTGCCGCCAACACAGGTGATCCAGCCAGTCAAAAAAACCTTGATGGCAGCAGGGCTGATATGGGTTTTAGATCAAACTTAGCGGTGGGCCTTGCTGGACTGGGACCACAAATTGATACCCCGCCTCAGTCATTGACTCAGACTGTTTCTTTAGCTGCCAGCTTTGCAGTTACTGCGTCAGGAACCGGCACATTAACCTATCAGTGGCGAAAGGATGGCACCGCCATTCCCCAAGCCACCTCAGCCTCGCTGAACCTGGGAGCGGTCAATAAAACCCATGAAGGCTCTTATGACGTGGTGATCACGGATGACAACGGCTCGGAGACTTCCCAAGCCGCCACGCTGACCGTCATCAGCCCGGCCATTTTTACCAGCCCCACGAGCCGCAGCAGCTATGCGGGTTTGAGCACGACTTTCAGCGTCGTGGCTGCAGGCACGGGATCGGTGAGCTATCAGTGGCGGAAAAATGGGGTGAACCTCCCCAACGCGACGAGCAGCACGCTAAACCTGTCACCCTTGAAGTATGGCCACGCTGGGGATTACGATGTGGTGGTGACGGATGAGTTTGATACGGCCACGAGCGAGACGGCAACGCTGACGGTGCTGAGCCCGGCGCCGAATGTGAGCATCAGCCCTGGCGACACCACGGTGAACCCGGGAGCAGGTCACAGCTTTACCGCCACGATCTCCACCGGCCTGCCGCCCTACACCTACCAATGGCGCAGAAACGGCACGCCGCTGGCCAAGGCGACGAGCGCCGCCCTGGTGCTGACCAACATCCAGGCGGCCCAGGCAGGCGTCTATGATGTGGTGGTGAAGAACCCCTATGGTGTGGATGTTTCCAACGCCGTGAGGCTTTCCCTGCCGCCGCAGGTGCCGGTGACCCAGTCCCCGGTGAGCGTGGACGTGGACCCGGCGGGGACGGCGAGCTTCACGGTGAATGTGCCTGGAGCCACCGCCTGGCAATGGCTGAAAAACGGCACGCCTATCAAGGGAGCCACCAGCAGCACGCTGAATGTGCCGAACGCGGATGCCAGCGCTGCCGGACTGTTCAGCGTGACGGTGACCACGCCCAACGGCAAGGTGACCACGGCAGCCGCCCAGCTGCGGGTGAATGATGCGGGCCTGCTGATCTACAAGCTGACCGGCACGGGCAAGGCCTATGAAAACACGACCTCCACGAATGCCGCCCTGAGCGGCTTTCTGGTGCTGGACCGCTCAGGCCAGCGCGGAGGCATGATCATCGGCAGCAAGAGAGGCAGCCAGAACATCCATCATCTGGAGGTCCATGAAGACCTGGAAACACGCAGCACAGGACCGGTGCCGAAGAGCCAGACGGTGGTGAGTGAACTGGTGGCCGGAGAGTTTGCCCTCTGGATGGACGGCACTGACGGGCTGCTGACGGTGAGCAAGACGGACAAGGCGATCGGCCCGGCGACCCTGAAAGGCATCGCCAACTCGATCTCCACCGGCGATGGGGTGCGGATCGAAGCCGTGAACCTCAGTCTGGCCTTCGATGCGGCCCACAGTGCCACAGCCCGCCGTGACCTGGAGACCGTGGAGCAGGCGATGGCCCGCATCTCCCAGGATATGCAGGCGAAAGGCTCGGCCCTGATTGAATCCGAAGACCGGTAAGCCCTGAAGATCCGCTTCCAAGCAAAAGACCCAGCCTTGCGGCTGGGTCTTTCGTGAAGGCGGGAGGCTTTGGACGCTTCAGCGCATGGTCTCGAAGCGCTTGCGCAGGATGTCCTTCTGGCTGGCACCGGCGAGCTTGGCCTGGGTCTCATCAATCCACTTCTGCTCCAGGGCATTCTTGGTGGGGCGCTGGACTTCGTAGAAGACACCGAACTTGCCGGGGGAGGGCAGGTCGGCGAGCTGGTAGGCGGCGATGTCGTCCTGCACGTTGTGCTGGGTTTCATCAATGATGTCGTAGGTGCCGCCCTTGCGCGGGGTGCTGTCGTCAAAGCTGCCTTCGTAGAACATGACGCACTCGCTGAGGCATTCGACGACGCTGAAGCCGTCGTGCTTGATGGCGCGCTCGAAGGTATCGACCATGTGCTTCACCTGCGCGGCGTGGGTGCGGGCGATGAAGGTGGCTCCGCTGGCGAGGAGCTGCTTCATGGGGTTGATGGGCCGGTCGATGCTGCCGGTGGGGTCGGTCTTGGACTTGAAGCCGATGGGGCTCGTGGGGCTGGTCTGCTTTTTGGTGAGGCCATAGACGTAGTTGTCCATGATCACATAGGTGAGCTTGACGTTTTTGCGCGCAGCGTGGTTGAGGTGGTTGCCGCCGATGGAGAATCCGTCGCCATCACCAC
>CALDGV010000844.1 GCA_937941745.1 uncultured Prosthecobacter sp.
CGATATCGTGAAACGCATGATTGACGATGCTGTGCGGGTGGAGCAGCAGGGGCTTCGAGGTCGCGCAGTGATTGATCTGGCTCAAAAAAGCGGAGCTTATCAGGAGGGAGAGGACTGGCTGGTGCGCAGCGCCATCCTCTTCCGTGACTACGGTGTGCCTGTTTTCATCGACAAGGAGGAGCCACTGATCCCTGATCATTGGCCTCTGCCTGACACCGCCTTCTACTTCGGCTGGTACACCACGACGGTCAGCGGTGCGATCGGAAGCCCTTCCTTCAAGTTCATTCCAGGTGCGATCGCTTGTCATCTGCACAGCTACAGCGCCGCCGCGATCCGTTCGGTGGACCGCCACTGGGTGGGGCCGCTGTTGAAGCAAGGGGCTGCCGTTGCCTTGGGCAATGTCTTTGAGCCGTATTTGAGTCTCACGGTGCACTTCGACATCCTGAACAGGCGGCTGCTTCAAGGATTTACTGTGGCCGAGGCCGCCTGGAATGCCACGCCGGTCTTATCATGGATGAATGTTGTCTGCGGTGATCCTCTCTACCGCCCTTATGCCAAAGGTCCCGGGGATGCCATCGGTGAGGATGGGCATGGCCGGGATTATGCAATTTACCAGGGACTCGCCATCCGCCATCAGCAGAAGCCGAGCCGGGAGTTGAAGAGTGACCTCACCAGTCTGGCTGAAGAGCGCAAGAGGCCTCACCTCCTCGAACTCACGGCACTGCTTTCCGCCAGTGAGGGCAAGAACGATGAAGCCATCGGACTCCTTGAGCACGCCGCGACCCTCTATCCAGAGAATCCAGACAAGGTTCGGGCACTTCTCTACATGGCGGACCTGCATCGCAAGGAGGGGCGTGCCGAACGTGCGCGCAGGCTCCTGCAGCAGATCCTTGATGATCCTGATTTTTCCAACGTGCCGGCCATCCTTGCCGCCAAGGGCATCCTGGAGAAGTAGCGATCCTGCAGGGTGCACCAGCCATCAGGCGGACACTCGCTGCTCAGTGATGCACAAGCCAGGGCGAGCGATGCGCTCAAGCCCTGCCCATCCTGCCTCTGGCTTTCGCCAAACCAATCCAACTCAACCATGAAACGTCACGAACCCATCTCCAAGATCATGAGCACGAACCTGGTCACCGTTCATCACGGCGATCCAGTGTCGAAAGTCCGTCAACTGGCAGCCGAACGTGGAGTGCATCACATTCCGGTTGTCAGCGGAGACCAGCTTGTCGGCATCATCTCCTGGTCTGATGTGTTGCGTGTCAGCTTTGGAGACACCTTTGACGCTGACCAGCGCAGCGTGGATGCCACACTTGATCACACATTCACGATTGAGCAGTTGATGAAGAAGAACCCAGTCACGCTTGCTGACAATGCGTGCGTCCGTGATGCCGCAGAAATCCTCGCCAAAGGAGAGTTTCATTCCATTCCCGTGGTGCATGGCACCAAGCTCGTGGGCATCGTGACCTCCACGGACCTCATCAAATATCTCCTGGATCAGATCTGAACTGATCTGGCTCCTTTGGAAACCTATTGAAGCCGTATGCCGTGGCGCTGCCAGAATGCTGTCAGCGCCTCGTGCGTACCATGGAAGACATTTCTTTCCACAGGGCGGTCCAGGTCTCCGAAGTAGAGTGGAAAGCGGTACGGACCATGGTGATAAACCTTCGGGCGTGACCGTCCGCGCTCCCAGTCCACGCCTCCATATTGCCAGAGGGTCCAGTCAGGCCAGACTTCATATTGATGAAGCAGCCCACGTGGGCTGCCTGGAGGTGGAAATTCAGGGCTGGCACCGCTTTCATGCGAATAAAGAGCCAGCCAGTAGGGCATCCTGCGCAGCTTGGACTTGGTGGCAGAATCAGCATCACGGAGGAGCAGTTTCAGATGGGAGCTGTTTTCGAGATAGGCCACCGGCACAACGCCCGTGCGAGCCTCCACTCGATCCATGAAGCGTGTGATGTCGCTGAGCCTCGAGTTGGCATCAAAATCACCGCAGAGCAGCAGGGCAGGGGCATTCCAGTTCCGGCTGCGAGCCAGTGTCAGCGCCCGATCTACCATCTGATCTGCCTGCCGCACGGCATCCACCTGGGTTTGCAGCCGGTAATACACCCCTGGGAGCATCCCTTCGCGGTCTGCTGACGCCAGAAAATGGGCACACTTGGTGTCCAGATGGCCGCCTTTGCCCGCCCGGGCGATCAGCCCCACGGCTACATTGGCTCGTAAAGCAGAAACATCGTGTTCTGAATAGCCCCGGCCAGGGCGGTGTTGCTCTTTGGGATCGTAGGCTGATACATTGATGATTTGAAGCAGTCCATGCTGCGCTACCTTGTCGGGAATGACAGCAGCACCGTTTCCGGGACGCTGGGGAGCAGAACACTGGACCAGGACCAGCGTTAAAAGGCAGAAAGTGACTCGCTTCATCATGGGTTTGCTCACTGGTTTCTGCCTTGCGAATAGCAGAAGTTCAAGGTTGCAGGTAACCGTCGACGAAAACATGTCTTCACCTCGGAAAAGCTCTTGCCAAAGCATCACCAGTGCCCATAATCGCGGTCCCTCCGCAAGGAAAGGGTAGGTACCCAAGTGGCCAACGGGGGCAGACTGTAAATCTGCTGGCTTTGCCTTCAGTGGTTCGAATCCACTCCTGCCCACCA
>CALDGV010000845.1 GCA_937941745.1 uncultured Prosthecobacter sp.
TAATCACTTGTTCGGCAAAAAATAAAAATCCTATGTCCTGCGATTGTCACAGTGCAGTAACCGACAAGACCCAGAAAAATATTCTGGTCACATTGCTTGTCATCAACGCGACCATGTTTGCCGTGGAGTTGCTTATTGGGATCATTGCCCAATCCACGGGCGTTCTTGCAGATTCCCTCGACATGCTGGCCGACGCCTTGGTTTACGGTGTCGCATTGTATGCCGTGGGACGTTGCTCATCTACGAAGCGGAGGGCGGCCATTATGAGCGGATATTTCCAGTTGGCTATCGCATCAGGCATCGCCATCGACATTATCCGCAGAGTTATATTTGGCAGCGAACCATCATCATTGCTGATGTTCATAGTTTCGTGCGTAGCCCTGATAGCGAACAGCTATTGTTTGATGCTCATTGCCAAGCAGAAGCAGGGGGAAGTGCATATGAGAGCCAGCTATATCTTCTCCAAGAATGATGTGATAGCGAATACAGGAGTGATCGTTGCCAGCATTTTGATTTATCTCACCGGCTCACGTTGGCCTGATCTTATTGTGGGTGGCATTATCACCTGCGTTGTGATGAGGGGAGGATTTTACATTCTTGCCGATGCAAGGAAGAAGGAGCCGAACCCCCAAGTTAGCAAAGAACCCGGATTGAGGGTGCCAGTCAGGGAGTAACTGGGGTGGCGCAAAGGCTTGATTGCGTGCAAGGTGGGGGCGGAGCATGAGGAGTGCAGGCCGGCATAGCAATGGTGGGGGCTGCGGAAGCGGCCCACTCCGCAAGTTAGCATGGTCGCAGCCCCTGCGAGCCAGTCATTGGTGGCACCTGCCCATCAGCAGGCGACCCCGTTCAGGAGATTGACCACGTTTTTCGGCGGCTGCCCTTGTGCTTCACCTCAACACCAACACCCACTGATGACATCATGAGCACCAAAGTCCGACAAAGGCGACGCGTGCGGCGCGCCGCAAAGCAGGCCGAGGATGGCCAACCGATATTGAACACCACTCTGCATCCTGATGCCGCAGGCATCGACATTGGGGCGGAAGAACTTGTGGCGGCCGTGCCGCCTGGACGTTGTGCAGGGGACAGCGTGCGCAGTTTCTGCAGCTTCACTTCCGGTGTGTTTGCCTTGCGCGACTGGCTGCTGGAGTGTGGGGTCACCACCGCCGCGCTTGAGTCCACGGGCAATTACTGGATCACCACCTACTCGGTGCTGGAGGATGCGGGCATTGAGGTTTGTCTGGTCAACGCCCGCCACGTCAAAGGTGTGCCGGGCAAGAAGACGGACGTTCAGGATGCACAATGGCTCCAGCAACTCCATGCCGCCGGACTTTTGCGCAAATCGTTCCGTCCGGCGAAGGACATCGTGCCGCTGCGCTACCTGATGAGACACCGTGCGGAGCTGGTGAGTGAAAGCGCGCGGCAGATTCACCTGATGCAGAAGGTGCTCATGGAAATGAACCTGCACATACAGCATGTGTTCAGCGACATTGATGGAGCCAGCGCGCAGAGGATCATCGAGTCCATCCTCGCAGGTGAACGTGATGCGGCGAAGCTGGCCAAGCTGCGGGACGATCGCTGCCGGAGCAGTGAGGCGACCATCATCGAGGCGCTCAAGGGCGATTACCGCGAGGAGTATCTGTTTGTTCTCAAGCAATGCAAAACACGCTGGGAACAGACGCTTCAGACCATCGCCGAGTGTGACATTCAGATTGCCGTTTTGAGCGCCAGGGTTGCAGTCGGGACAGAAGTTGTGGGCTCGCTGCCCGCACCGCAACGCAAAAAGCAGCACAGCCGGGGGAAGAACAGTCCGGCTGCTCCTGTCTTCAGCGAAGCTTGGCGCTTTTATGGCGTGGATCTGAGCAGTGTGCCGGGTGTTGGAGCGGGGACACTGGCCATACTGATGAGCGAATTGGGCACTGGCGAGCAATTGAAAAAGTCATTCAGGAGCGCTGAGGCTTTTGCCTCGTGGCTGGGACTTTGTCCAGACAACCGCATCAGCGGTGGGAAGGTGCTCAAAGCCAAGACACGCAAGATCAACAGCCGCGTCGCGGCAGCACTGCGCATGGCTGGCCAGGCCGTGCGCAACAGTGAGAACAAGCTCGGGGAATACTGTCGCCGGATGAAAGCCCGCCTGGGCAAGGCCGAGGGTATTACCGCCGTTGCCCATAAGCTTGCGCGTATTTTGTTCGCGCTGATCACGCGCCGGGTTCCCTACGACGAGAATGAGGCTTTCAAACAAACGCCCGCCACACAAAAACGCCGGATGAACAACCTTCAAAAACAAGCCTCTCAGATGGGCCTCCGCCTCGTTCCTGCCTCGTAACCCCGCATCGAGTTATTCAGGAGCTTTGGTTGCGCAGCACACCAAAGCTAATGGTTGTTGAACAAGCCCGGGGTGGAGCTACGGGCGCACGCCGTCGAAGCGGTTGGTGCTTATGCGGTTTGCTTCAGGTTTGAGTTCCGAGCCAGAATGAACTTGGGCTGCGATACACGGGGTTTGAGTCGTGACCGGGGGACGAGTTGACTTGGATAAACCTAATTTGGCAGGGATTTGGGGCGGCAATGTCTCTGTTTTCCCCTTCGATGGCGTGGACTTCCCGACCAGAGTCGTGCGTTGGCTTGGCGGGGTGCCTGGGGATGATCGTGTAGGTCTCATGCGTTGGGTGCGGGCGGTCCGCGGTTGGGTTGTGTCTGGCTGAGCATCAGCCGCCAGAGGGGCCGGTGGATCGATGCGGCCGACGAATCGCATCGGCTTGCCGCAGCAGGCGCACTTGATGACGAGTGGCTCTGTTGCGGGCGGTGGCGGTGGGGTGAGCACGCGGAGGAGGTGGCGCAGGCGTGTGAGTCTGGCCTTCGCTGCGGCGATTACGGAATTGGAAACGGCGGACGATACCCGATGGGTGGCAGAGAGGGAGGGTTTGCTCTGCTCTACCCGACCTCACCACTAATGGTGAAATTTTGAAGCTGGAGTCATGGAGTGTTGGAGTGTTGGAGTGTTGGAGTATTGGAGTATTGGAATGCCATCTCTCCTCAACTCCAACACTCCCGCATTGGATTCACCAACCTGATGACGCTTAGCTGGCGCTCCTCAGTTCTCCTTGGGCAGCCACTGGATGGCGTCGATGAGGACGTGGCCGTCGGTGCCTGTGTTGCTGATGATGACGGTGGCGGGCTGGTCGGCGGTGAAGGGGTAGGTGCCGAGGGAGTGGGTGATGCCGTCGATCTCCGGCGTCTCGCGCTGATTGACCTTCACGGTGACCTCGCCCGCGCCCGCGTGGCGGATGGTGACGGGCACATTGGTGGCGCGGTTTTTGAGGGCGCTGTAGGCGATGCGGACTTCGTAGTCGCCGCTATGTGGCAGGGTGGCGGTGAAGGTGGCGGTCATTTCTCCCTTGTGCGCGTTGCCGTCATGCTGGTAGCCGATCTCGGCCTCGGTCCCGGTCGCCGACACCACCGACCACGGCCGCTGCCAGGCCACGCCGTGCACCGAGTG
>CALDGV010000846.1 GCA_937941745.1 uncultured Prosthecobacter sp.
GTCCCCAACCATTCTGCACCTGCCCCGGATGAGTGGGGACATGTCCCCAGCGGCGGAATCCTTGTCCCCAACGCCCCTACCCAGGCCCCCGCGATGCCCGCAGGCTGCCAGGGGCTGCCCACCCAACGAAAGAACCCGGCAGCCTGGAAGCTGCCGGGTCCCCCCGTGGAGTTGAGCAACCAAACACCGTGCTCAAAAGGCATCAGGGCGCGCCGAGAAGGGCGGCCTGCATGGCATGGAAGAAGACATCCGTGTTTTCCATGACGCCGTGGAAGAGGCTGGAACCGCGCCCGGCGGCAGACAGGGGGATGTCTGAGGCGGTGTGAACGGCGCTGGAGTTGCCGGTGGCCTGGCCGGGAATGTAGTAGTCGCCCGCGAGGTCACGGCCGGTGGCCGGGTTGGCGTTTGGCGTAGGGTTGGTGAGCCAGTCTTCATAGCGGTTGCCGCTGCCTGCGTAGCCGATCAGCATCTTGTAATCGACATCCATGGTCTGGGGGTAGCCATCGGCCAGGATGTTGTATTGCGGGAAGCCGGCGGCCTCATAGACGCCGACAACGCCGTCGCGCAGCCTCAACTGGCCGTCGGTGGAGGCGCCGCTGGCACCATTGACCACGCCTGCCACACCGTCGCTGCCGAGGGCGGTGGAGCGGGTGGTGAGGTCGGTGTTGGTGATGACGCTGGAGCCAATGATGTTGATGCCGGCGCACTCATGGTCAGCGGTGACGATGACGAGGGTGTCGGGGTTGTTCTGCATGAAGGCGAGGCACTTGGCCACGGTGCGATCGAACTCGAGGGCTTCGAGAATCCAGCGTTCGGTGTCCATGTTGTGCGCCTGCTTGTCGATGTGGGCGCCTTCCACCATGAGCACGAAGCCCTGCGGATTGCGGTTGAGGACTTCGAGGGCCTTTTCCGTCATCTCATCGAGCATCGGCTGGTCTGGGAAGGCGGCCACGGTGCCGACGGCGGCTCCGCCACGGCGCTCGGCGATCTTGTCGAGGGCCACGTCCATGTTGCCGTTGTTGTAGAGGCCGAGAAGCTTGGTGGTGGTGGCGGGGATGGCGGCCAGGCTGGTGGCATCCGGGGTGTAGGTGAAACCGGCGGCCTGGAAGTCGGCGATCAGGTCGCGGTTCGGGTCCACGGTGCCTGCGGGCACGCCCCAGGCGGTGGCGACATCGGCGGGAAGCACGTAATCGGCCCCGGAGGCGGTGGTGCTGTTCACGCGGCCGGAGCCTGCGGTGGTGCTGGGCAGGAACCATTTGCGCCCGCCGCCCATGAGCACGCGGAGGTTGGACTTGGCCACGGCCTCATCCAGATACATGTCGCAGATGCCGGTGCCGGCGCCGCGGTCCTGCGTGTGCACGCCGAAGGAGGCGGGAGTGGCGTCTTCGATGTCGGCATTGGAGACAATGCCGAGGGCCTTGCCCTGCTTGCGCGCCAGGTAGGTGCCCATGTGCTCCACGCGGGGGTTGTCCCACTTGTTTTCGGCGATGCCGGAGGTGGTGGTGTCATCCGGGAAGACGCCTTCCTGGTTGTTGTTGCTCTTGTTGCCGGTGGAGTAGCAGGCGGCGCCGGGGGCGGAATCGGTGACGATGGAGTTCAGCGAGGCCGTCATGAGCATGGCGGTGTAGGGCATGCGGTCCATGGCCAGGCGGTCGATCGCCTTGCCCTGGGAGACGCCCTTCGCCACGATGCGCGCGGCGGTGCGGTGGGCGATGCCCATGCCGTCGCCGATGAGGTAGATGATGTTCTTCGCCTTGCGGGTGCCGATGAGGCGGCTGCGCGTGAGGGGGAGGATTTCAAAATTGCCTTCCGCGGTGGCCAGGCTGCCGCCGGACTGCGTGGCCTCCACGCGCAGGATCTTCACGCCGGGCTGCAGGTTGCGGTAGGCGCGGAGGGTGAGGCTGAAGCGGTCGGAACCGAGGGCGGTGATGGTGACGGTGCCGGGAACGACGGTGCCATTCACCTTGAAGGTGGCGGCCGTGATGGTCTGGCCGGCATCCGCCTGGATGGTGGCCTGGAGGTCGAAGCGCTGATCCGGCAGGAAGCGGGAGATGTAAGGCGGGCTGGGATCTGCGCTGGTGAAGAGCGCGCTGGGCGGATTCAAGCGGGTGACGGTGGGCGCGGCGGCGGCGCTGCCCGCGAGGGTGGCGAGGGCCGTGGTGACGGCGAGGAGGAGGCTGGGTTTCATCGGGAGGATGAGGGTGTTGGGGTGGGGTGGATGTTGGGGTGGGTTTGGGGAGAAGCGCCCTCTTCAGGGCGGAAGACGGTGCGCACGCCGGAGGCCATGCGGTCCCGCTGCAGGGCCAGCGGGCGGCGGAGCTCCACCGGCTCCAGGCGGCTGCCGAGGGCGATGTGATCGGCGATGACGCGGACGTGAGAGAGGCGGCCATCGAGCTCCTGATGGGAGCCCAGCTCCAGCGTGCCGAGCACGGTGAGACGCTCCGGCCGCCAGGAAGGCGCACGGCCGGGAATCACCGGCAGACGGACGTGCACGAGGCTCACGGGCAGGCTGTCTGCCAGCATGTATTCCGCCTGATTGTGCATGGCCGGAACTCCGGCGAAGAGGAAGAGCCCGGCATCCTCATGGAAGTGGCGGACCATGAAGCCTTCGAGGCGGACTTTCCGGCCCTTCAAGGCCTGCGCACGGGACGTGAACTCCAGCCCGCGAGGTCCGGCAGGGAGCTGGTAAATCTCCTCAAAGGCCAGCGGCTCGTAATCCTGGGCCAGCGGCTCCAGCGTGGGCGCTGCGGCAGCCGCCGCGCGAGGCGGCGTGGTGACGAGCGGAGCCTCGACGGGACGTGACAGGACCATCATGGCCACGCTCCCGACCGCGATGAGCGAGAGAAGAATGGGCAGGCTGTTCTGAGAAGACATGCCCCGATGCAATCACCAGCCGCCGGACGTGCCAATGTGAGCAGGGTGACGTTTTTGGCAGTGGCTAAAATGTCACGCAGCGCAGGCTTGATCCGCCTCCACGCGCCCCTGCCGGCAAGCCCTTATTCACCACACACTTGGTTCGCGGCGACTGCCACCAGAGCATGAAGGTCAGCGCGCTGGCCCAACCATTTTTTCTGCCTCCAGGCTCACGGCCCCGGCCACCTTGCCGGCCAGCTCAGCATCCGCGCTGACGACTTCGGGGAACTTTTCCGCGATCTGGCGGTAGTAGATGGCGGCAGCGCGGGCATTGCCCCGGCCTTCGTAGTAGCGAGCCAGGCTGAGCAGTTCCCGGCGTTCGGCCAGGCGCACCTCCATGAGGCAGGAGCGGGCCTGGGCGCCTTTGTCACTCTCAGGAAAACGGGCGATGAACCAGGCCAGCGAAACAGCGGCGGACTCACGCTGGCGGGGGCTGTCGCCCCGCATGGTCTTCCAGTCCTTGTAGGCGATGTAGGCGCACTGGTAGGCGGCATCATCCGCCAGCTCATGACGGGGGAAATTTTCAGCGAAGTCCTCGTGCATGGCCACGGCCTCCTTTTTCTGCCCGGCCTTTTCCAGCGCGAGCCCGAGGTAGTAGTGCGCCTGGATGCCGGTCTCGCTCTGCGGACCATTGCGGATGATGACGCGGAGCATCTCCGCCAGCACCTCCGGGGCCACCGGCGCGGCAGGCCGCTCGCGGGCCAGGGTGCGGCGGCTTTCCGGTCCACGGCCCAGCAGGCGCAGGGCGATGCGGAACTGCGCGGCGTGGGCTTTTTCAAAGTGGCCGGGCTGCTCGGTGATGAGGCGGTTCAGCGCCTCGAACGCGGCGGCGTCATCGCCCAGGTGCTCCTGGATGCGGTAGATCTCCCAGAGCGCGAGGGCGCAGGTGGCACTGCGGCGGTAGCGGGCGGCCAGGGTGTTGAAGCGGTCGAGCGCCTCCTCGGGCTCGCCCTGCGCGATGAGGCTCATGCCGCGCTGGTAGAGGCGGACGGCATTTTCATCCTCGGCCGCCGTGGCGCTGGCGACGGCCAGGAAGCTGACGAAAGCAAGCAACCCCGGAAGACCGGGGTTGCGGAAGAGGGAACCAGGGAGAGCAGGCATGACTCAGGGAGCCGGAGCGGCCACGGGCTCCAGCAGGGGCAGCGCTGCGGCGGCACTGCCCGCAGCGGCGGCGGCTGCTGCTGCGCTGGCGGTGTGCGGGCGGTAGATCTTGGTGATCTCCTCGGAGGACTTGCGGCCCTGCGTGACCTTGCCCAGCACGACGTAGGCGCGCTGGCTCTTGGTGGGGTTCTTCACGCTGGCTTCCGCACCAGGGTAGAGGTTCTCGATGACGCCGCTGTTGGGGCCTTCCGCATCGGTGTGCGGCACGCCGGGCTCATCGGCGATGGTGTAGTCAAAGCTGATGATGCTGTTGCCGACATTCCGGAACTTCACGGTGTAGTCGAGCGTCTCCTCGTCCACCATGTCGCTCACCAGCTGGTAGGCGACTGAGGTGCCGGGAAAGGTGACACGGTCCGTGGAGATGGTCTTGCAGCTGACAAGGGCCAGGGCGGCGAGCAGGAGGCAGGCGGAGGTTCGCATGGTCGGTGGGGCGGGAGGAAGGAAATCAGTAGCGGTAGCGGAAGCCGACGAGGTAGCCGTCGGCGTTGTAGCCGCGCAGGTCATCCAGGTCGCCGATGTGGAAGTCGCGGTATTCAGCAAAGATGGAGTACTGATCCTTCCAGCTCCATTCGAGGCCGGCATACCAGTTCCAGGAGTTCACGAATTCATCGATGCTGAAGGGCGTGTCGGCAGGATTGGTGCTGCGGGCATTGCGGAACCAGACCTGGCCGCCGCCGAAGCCGCCGCCGATGTAGGGCCGGAAGCCGGCGGCGAACTTGCCGATGCGGGCGCGGTAGCGCTGTAGGTCCACGGCGAGGGTGCCGTTGAGGTTGAAGAAGAGCGAGTTCATGTCGGCCTCGACGGTGTCGCCCGTGAGGGTGGTGGACATGAAGGTGCCTTCGACATCCAGCGAGGTCATGAGCGGCAGGCGCTTCCACTTCCAGGCCTTGCCCACTTCGATGCTGAAGATGGCGGCGCCGTCTTCATCCTTCAGGTCGCCACCGGTGCGCAGGGAGCCGCGCTGGCTCATGGTTTCCCCAAACGAGACCCCGACATAAGGTCCGAACTTGCGCTTGGCGGCCTGGTTCTCAGCGGCGGCGCCGAGGGATTTGAGTTCCAGGTCGGCGGCAGTGAGGGCCGTGGCCGAAAGCAGGAGGAGGGTGAGAGCGTGCAGGCGCATGGGAAGTGACGGTGACGCGGCTGTTTAAACTCCGGCGTGCGCTCTCGAAATGGCTTCGATGTGAACAATTCGTCACACGGAAGCAGCCGCACTTTGTCACATGGCGGACACAATGGGGGCGTCATGTTCCGCCCCCTCCGGCCGCTGCTTTTCCTGCTGATTGTGTCACGCCTCCTCCATGCCCAGGTGGAGCTGCCCAAGCCGGTGCTGCCCGCCGAACCCGCGCTGCCGGAGATGAACGGAGGCTTTCCGGTGGATGTGGGCAACTATGAAAACCCGCTGCTGCTGTTTCAAAAGGGCGGACCGAAGGAGCTGCCGATGGCGGACGAGCCCAGCCCTGACCTGCTGCCGCCGCTTTCGCCCTACCTGCCAGGGGAACAACCGCCCCCCGGCAGCCCGGAGACGCCTTTGACCCCGGAGCAGGAACGCCTGCGCGCGCTCGGCCTGAAGATCGTGCGCTCCGTCGCCGGACTGCGGGTGTGGGATGCCTACGGAACCCAGCTCGCGGCCGGAGTGGGCTGCTATGTCTCCCGGGATGGCGTGATCCTCACCGATGCCGGGCTCCTGCATCCGGAGATCGCTGAGCGGATCGACTACATCACGGTGACGGGCGCGGACGGCACGAACCACAAGATCACCGGCTTTTATGAAGTGAACCTCGGCACCGGTGTGGCCCTGCTGCAGGGAGAGCTGGACGAGGACACCGTGCCGCTGGAGCTGAAGCCCGAAACCGACTTCCGCCAGGAGCAGCGCTGCCATGTGCTGGCCATGTCCGAAAAGCGCGGGCTGGTGCTGGCGGATGCCACAGCGCAGATGGATGCCGCGCTCACCGGCCTCGGCTGGCTGAACGTGCGCGGCAAGGATTCCCCCGGCGGCATCGGGTCCCCGGTGCTGAATGACGAAGGTCAGATGACCGGGCTGGTGGCCATGCAGGTGCCGCTAAAAAGCTGGATGAACTTTGCCCTGCCCTGTGAGGCGGCGGCGCTGGCCATCCGCAAGGCACGCGCACCTTTGAAACCCCTGGCCCAGCTGCCCCGCACGCCGAAACTGCGCGAGGTGGTGAACGATCCGGAGTTTCTGCGCGCCTTTGAAACCCTGCAGAAGCACCGACTGGAGTCCGCCGCACGCCAGCTGGTGGGTGTGGCACGCAAGTATCCGCGCAGCGCCGAAGCCTGGGCTCTCCTGGGCCTGGCCGCTTCCCACCTCGGAGCCACGGCGGAGGCGCTGAACTGCCAGCGCAAGGCGGTGGCACTGGACCCGAAGGCAGGCCTTTACTGGCATCAGCTGGCCTTTGCCAAGCTGCGCGAGCACGCCGGCCTGGTGCCCGACACCACCGAAGACCTCGAAGCCCTGGAACTGGCCACGGAACAGCGTCCCCACGATGCGCTGGCCTGGCTGCTGCTGGCCAGCCGCCGCGTGCGTGAGGGGGATCTGGGCAGCGCCGATGATGCCCTGCACCGCGTGATCCTGCTGGCGCCGGACAACGCCCAGGCCCACTACCTGAGCGCTTATGTGAAGGGCCGTCTGAAGAACTACGAGGCCGCCCAGGCCGCCATCACCCGCAGCCTCAGCCTGAATCCCGGCGCGGCGGAGGCCTGGTTTTATCAGGGGCTTCTGCTCGACCGGCAGAACGTGCCTGCGGAAGCCGCCAAGGCCTACCGCAACACGGTGCGCCTCCGGCCCCAGCATCCGCTGGCCTGGAAGAACCTGGCCTATGCCCTGAAGAAAAGCGGCAGGCCCACCGAGGCGCGCGAGGCCTTCCAAAACCATGCCCGGCTGCCCGCGAAGGCCAGCGCGCCGGACACGGCCCGTTGAACATGCCGCAGCAGCCTGCTACAGCGCAGGATGATCCTGCTCGAAAAAGTCGCCGACCTGCGCGCCTGGCGGAAAAGCGCCGGCCATGTCGTGTTCGTCCCCACCATGGGCGCGCTGCATGAAGGCCATGCCACGCTGGTGCGCGAAGCCCGCCGCCGGGCGGGCGACAAGGCCTGCGTGGCCGCCAGCATCTTTGTGAACCCGCTGCAGTTCGGCCCGAACGAGGATTTTGAGCGCTACCCCCGCACGCTGGAGGCGGACCTGGCGATGTGCGAGGCCGCCGGAGCCGACATGGTCTTCGCCCCGCCCGTGCCGGAGGTCTATCATGCGGACCGCAGCATCAAGATCCTCGAAACCAGCCTCTCCACCGTGCTCTGCGGAGCCAGCCGGCCCGGCCACTTCGACGGGGTCTGCACCGTGGTGGCCAAGCTGTTCAACCTCGTGCAGCCGGATGAAGCGGTGTTTGGCAAAAAGGACTACCAGCAGCTCGCCATCATCCGCCGTCTGGTGCGCGATCTGGACATCCCCGTGCTCGTCCATGGCTGCGAAACCGTGCGCGAGGCGGACGGCCTGGCCATGAGCTCACGCAACCGCTACCTGAGCGCTGAGGAACGCGCCCAGGCGCCAGCCCTTCAGGCCGCCCTGAAACTGGCCCGCGAAGCCTGGATGCAGGGAGTGACCGGCACCCGGCAGCTGCTCTCGCTGATGCGCGGCCACCTCGCCGCCCACGCCAGCCTGGGCCGGGAGGACTACCTCCAGCTCGTGGATCAGCAGACCCTGCAGCCCCGCGACATCGCCGCAAACCACAGCCTGATCGCGCTGGCCGTCTGGTTTGGCAAAGCCCGCCTGATCGACAACATCGAGCTGAGCCGCTGAGGCCGACCGCCGGGAGCACTTCGGGCATGACTTCGCGGACAGGCTGTTGTTAGCTCAGCGCCGGTCGCGACATGCGTTTCCTCTCCCCCCACCTCCTGCACCTGGCCTGGCTGGCGCTGATCCCGCTGGCGCTCTACCTGTTCAGGAAGCGGGCGCGGCGCGTGCCGGTCTCCACCCTGCTGTTTTTCCGCTCGCTGTCCCGCGAGCACCAGGAATCCGCCTGGCTGCGGAAGCTGAAGAAGTGGCTCTCCCTGCTGCTGACCCTGCTGGTCATCGCCGCCGCCGTGCTGGCACTGGCCCGGCCGAGCACGGAAGCCGGCGCGGATTCGCCCGGAGCCGTGGTGCTGCTGGTGGACTGCTCCGCCTCCATGAACGCCCGGGATGCCCAGGGCCGCACGAGGCTCGAAGAGGCCAAAAAGCTGCTTCGCGACCGCCTGGCCGGCCT
Organism: uncultured Prosthecobacter sp.; assembly: GCA_937941745.1. Lineage (GTDB taxonomy): Bacteria > Verrucomicrobiota > Verrucomicrobiia > Verrucomicrobiales > Verrucomicrobiaceae > Prosthecobacter. Next base: position 8,331 of record CALDGV010000846.1, read on the forward strand.
GCCGGACCAGGTGGTGCTTTCACTCGTCGGCTACGATGCCCGGCCCCGCGTGCTGCTTTCCCGCAGCCGGAACCGCCGGGAATGCCTGCGGCTGCTGAATGAGCTCCAGCCCCAGCCGATGGAGGCCAGGCCGGACGCCGCGCTGACCGTGGTGAAGCGCCTCGCCGAGCTGGAGGCCAAGTCCCAGGTCTGGCATGCCGGGGATACCCCGCTGACAGCGCCTGGAGAACTGGCCTATGCCTTCCTGGACGTGGCCCTCGAATCGCCCGTGAACATCGGCATCACCGGCTTCCAAATCCGCCGCGCCCTGCTGGCCCGGGATCGTTTTGAGGTGTTCGTGAAGGTCAGCGCCGCCCGTGGCAACCCTGGCAAGGTCACTGCCAGTCTGGAAGTGACGCTGGCAGGTCGTCTGGCACAGCTGCGCGAGCTGGAACTGGAGCCCGGAGCCTCCACCTCCCTCATCGTGCCGCTGGAAGGAGTGCGGGGACAGCTGATGGAAATGCGCCTGAAGACTTCCGATGACTGCCTCGGCTGGGATGATGCCGTGGCGGCGCCGCTGCCAGAAAGCCGGCCTCTCGTCGTCGCCATGGTGGCGGAAAAGGCGGACCCCTTCACCGAACTGGCCCTGGCCTCCATGGTCGAGGCGGGCCGCCTGGAAGTGCTGAAAGGCCAGCCCGCCGCCTGGCCCATGAAGGACAAGCCCGATGTGTATGTCTTTGAAAACTGGCTGCCGGAAACCCTGCCTGCGGACCGCCCCGTGATCGCCCTGAACCCGCGCCAGAGCAGCGGACCGCTGCGTGTCCGCCCACTGAAGGAGCCGGGCCTGCCGCATGACAGCGTGCGCAGCGTGACCCCGGATCATCCACTGCTGTTCCGCATCGCCACCAGCCGCCTCGCCATCACCCAGACCGGCATTTTGGAGCTGAACGGCTCCCTGGAACCGCTCTGGATGGCAGGAAACGAGCCCGTGCTGGCCGCGGGCGAGGTGAATGGGCAGCGGCTGGTCGTCAGCACCTTTTCCCCGGCTCATTCCGAGCAACTGGCCCTCCTGCCCGCCTTCCCGCTGCTGCTCGGGAATGCCCTTTACTGGTGCGCCGAAGGCAGCGATGCCGCCGCCGACCTGCGCGCCCTTCATCCAGGGGAGCTCATGAACGAATCCGGCCTTGTCGAATGGCGGGAATGGACCGGCACGGAGTTCATCGAGAGCTCGGACCAGGCCGCCGGCAGCCTCCTCGCCATCCAGCGCATCGGCGCATGGAAGACGAGTGACCGCCGTGGTGCCAGCGTCCTGGCCTCGACGAACGAAACCGACCTCCCGGCACGGGCGCAGAACACAGCGCCCGCCTCCAGCCTGCCACGCATCACCGCCCATGCAGGTGTCAGCGACTGGCCCCAGCTCCTGCTTTGGTTCGCGCTGGCGCTGCTGCTGCTCGAAAGCTTCCTTTTTCACCGCAAGGCCGTCTTTTGACCCGCCAAAAAGCACGGCAGGGAACGGCGCGAGGCCAGACGAAAGGTTGCCCTCTGCCGGACTTGCGCCATCAATCGCCTCCCCTTCCCTCCCGACCCATGCTTTCCGTCCCCGAACAACTCGAAATCCTCAAGCGCGGCACCGTGACCATCCACAGCGAAAAGGAGCTGGCGGAGAAGCTGGCGCGCGGAAAGCCGCTGCGCATCAAGCTAGGCGTCGATCCCACCTCGCCGGACATCCACCTTGGCCACGCAGTCGGCCTGCGGAAGCTGAAGCAGTTCCAGGAGCTGGGGCACCAGATCGTGCTCATCATCGGCGACTTCACCGCCATGATCGGCGATCCCTCCGGCCGCAGCACCACGCGCCCGCCTTTGACCTATGACGAGGTGCTGGCCAATGCCAAGACCTACACCGAGCAGGCCTTCCTCGTGCTCGACCGCGACAAGACCGAGGTCGTCTTCAACGGTTCCTGGTTCAAGGAGATTCCCTTCATGGAGGTCATCAAGCTCAATGCCCGCGTGACCCTCCAGCAGATGCTTCAGCGCGAGGACTTCAAAAACCGCGTGAACAACGGCACCGAAGTCCGCCTGCACGAGATCCAGTATCCGATCATGCAGGGCTGGGACAGCGTGGTGGTGCGCTCGGATGTCGAGATCGGCGGCAGCGACCAGCTCTTCAACATCCTCGTGGGCCGTGACCTTCAGAAGGAGGAAGGCATGGAACCGCAGGTGTGCATGACGCTGCCCCTGCTGGAAGGCCTGGATGGCGTGAAGAAGATGTCGAAGAGCCTCGGGAACTACGTCGGCCTCACCGACGCTCCGAAGGACATGTTCGGCAAGCTCATGAGCATCCCTGACGAGCTCATGGCGAAGTACTACCTGCTCGTGCTGGGCGAGGTGCTGGACACCTCCATGCACCCCATGGAGGCCAAGAAGCAGCTCGCCGCGAAGTGCGTGGCCACCTACCACAGCGAAGCCGCCGCCCAGGAATGCCGCGAAGACTGGGACACCCGCTTCAGCAAGCGCGACATGGCGAACGCCGAACTGCCCAGCTACACGCTAGGAGAGCGCAGGGATGTTCTCGGGGTGGTGCAGCACGCCTACCTGACTGTGTTTCAGCACACCATCTCCGGCGGCGATGCCCGCCGCCTCATCCAGGGCGGCAGCATCCAGCTGAACGGCGAAAAGCTGGGTGATCCCAAGGCCGAGCCTGCCTGGGAAAGCGGCGCCGTGCTGAAGCTCGACAAGAAGCGCAGCGTGCGGATGGCCTGAGGTCAGGCCGTCAGCTCAAAGTCACCCTGGTTCTGGAGGAAGACCTCCCAGTCGCGCACCTGATGGGTGTTGCGGATGAGCTGGCTCACCGGCACCTCACGCGGGGCCGTGGGCCGGCGCAGCAGCTTGAGACCGGCTTCCTCAGGAAGCTTGGAGCCTTTGCGGCTGTTCACCTTCTTGTCGGCCAGCACGCAGTTGTCCCAGGTGCTCTTGCCGCCGCGGGAGATCGGGATGATGTGGTCGATGTTTCCTTCGTTAGGCTTCAGCTTGCGGCCGGTGTACTGGCAGATGCCACCATCGCGCTCCCAGATGGCCTTGGCGCAGAACTTCGGCCGCCGCTTCGGCACGCGGTCAAAGCGGGCCAGGACGAGCACGGTGGGCACACGCACCGGCCCCTTCACGGTGCCGATGCTGTTGTCCCCCTCGTTCACGGGCAGCTCCATCCAGTCTTCAAAGGTCACCGGCGTCATGTCATCGTCACCGGAAATCTTGAGGGCGGTGGCATTGCCTGTGGCCATCATGCTGAAGGCCTCGGCGGGTGTTTTGACGGCGATGGCCTGCCAGTTTCGGTTCAGCACCAAAACCGTCGATTTATTCAGAACGTCACTCATAAGCTAAGCTGAGGAAGAGGGTCTCGAGCATCACCACCCGGCCGGGTCCGGACAGCGGTGTTCGTTCTGGGACGACGAGGCTAGTCAGAGGAATTGGTTTGCCAAGTGGCAAAATTGTCGCCGGGCAGCTCCGGCAGCGTTCTTTTGGAAGAAGCACAGGCGGAAGGACCGTTCCTCCGCCGTGCATCCCGCCGCCTTCCTGCTCACCTGCCTCCTGCTGCCTCTGGCGCAGGCGGGGGCTGTGGCGATCCGGGCCTCCATCGACCCGGTGAAGGACGAACGCCCCGTCAACGAAAAGGACCGCGAGCACTGGGCCTTCCGCCCAATGGCGACGACAGCTCCAGGGACGACGCTCGATGACTTGGCGAAGCCTCTCGGCAAGGAGGCAGATCCTGACACCCTGCTGCGCCGCCTATGCTTCGATCTCACCGGCCTGCCACCACGGCCAGAAATGAGGCTGGAGGCAGGTGAGAAGGCCTATGAAAAGCTGGTGGATGAGCTGCTGGCATCCAAGGAACATGGCGAACACTGGGCGCAGTGGTGGCTCGACCTGGCGCGCTTTGCCGAAACAGATGGCTTCGAATACGATGCCGAACGCAGCCGTGCCTGGCAGTATCGGGACTGGGTCATTGAAGCGCTGAACCGGGACCTGCCCTTCGACCAGTTTGTGCAGCAGCAGATCGCAGGTGACCTGCTGCCAGGAGGCAACCCGACTGCCACTGGCTTTCTGATGGCGGCACCCGACATGCCCGACCTGAACAACCAGGCGGAGCGCCGCCACGTGCTGCTCAACGACATCACCAGCACGGTCGGAGCCGTGGGGCTTGGCCTCACCGTGGGCTGCGCCCAGTGCCACGACCATCCCTACGATCCACTCAGCCAGGCTGATTTCTACCGTCTGCGCGCCTTCTTCGACCCCACGATCCTGCCGCTGGAGCGCAAGCAGATCGGCCCCAGCGTGCGGGTCTTCACCCAGGGCGTGCCAGCCAGCACCGTGTTCATCCGCGGTGACTTCAGGCGGCCTGGCCCCACCGTGCAGCCTGCCATCCCAAGGCTCTTCGGCACGCTTCCCGGCAGCCCGGACCGGGCGGAACTGGCACGCTGGCTCACCCGCAGAGACAACGCCCTTTTCCTGCGCGCCACCGCCAACCGCCTCTGGCAGCAGCACTTCGGGGAACCCCTGGCCGCCGTGCCTGGAGACCTGGGACATCAGGGCCAGCCGCCCACCCAGCCTGCCCTGCTCGACTGGCTCGCGGCGGAACTCCCGAGACAGGGATGGAGCCTCAAACGGCTGCACAAGGTGATCGTGATGTCCAAGACCTACCGGCAGGCCGGGCTGCCACCGCGGCGGCTGACTGGTGAAATGCTGCGCGATGCCCTGCTGGCTGCTTCCGGACAACTGAACCCCAAGTCTGGTGGCCCGGGAGTGCGGCTGCCGCTGCCCAGGGAGGTGAGCGAAACGCTGCTCAAGAAGCAGCATGAGGTCACGCCTGACCTCACGGAACACCGCCGACGCAGCATCTACGTCTTCGCCCGCCGGAACCTGCGACATCCTTTGTTTGACCTCTTTGACCGTCCGGATGCCCAGACATCCTGTGCCAGGCGCAATGAATCCACCACCGCCCCCCAGGCACTCATGCTGTTCAATTCCGAATTTGCCCATGAATGCGCCGCCACCCTGGCCGCAAGGCTGGCGGCGGAGCATGGCTCCGATGCAAAAGCGCTGGCCACTGCCGCCCAGAGAGCCTGCCTTTCACGCCAGCCATCGGCAGAAGAGCTGCAACTGGCCGGAGACTTCCTGGAATCCCAGACCGCTCGGGCTGGCAGCTTTCAACATGCCCTGGCGGACTACTGCCTCGCGCTGCTGAACTCCAACGAGTTCCTGTTTGTCGATTGAGTTTCCTGAGGTGGCTGATTCACATTCACCTTCACCGGAATCGCTGCGGAGGAAGCCGATGAGCCTCGCTCGAAGGGGATGGAGAGCACGACCAGGAGGGCCAGAAGGGCGGCAACACGAAGGGGGTCGAGCGGAAAAAAGCGCATCGCAGGGCAAAGTTGAGGGGAATTCACCCTCCCATCCCGCCTCCTTGTTTCCAGGGAGGCTCACGGTGGGGATGGAAG
>CALDGV010000847.1 GCA_937941745.1 uncultured Prosthecobacter sp.
TATGCCGAATTGCTCAGAGGCGAAGGCCCGCTCAATCGCACCGCCTACTTCAACTACCACCCGCATGCCGGAGCGAACAAAGCCGGCGGCGTCTGGGTGCGAAGCGGTGACTTCAAACTCCTCCGTTGGTTCGGCAATCCGAGCACCCACGAGCTCTACAACCTCCGCGACGACCTCAGCGAATCCAAAGATCTCGCCACGAGCATGCCGGACAAAGTGAAGGAACTCGATACCCTCATCGACACCTTCCTCAAAGACACCGGCGCGACCTTTCCGCGCCCCAATCCCGCTTATAAACCCGTCGCGGCCAAAACACCCGCCAAGAGCGCCGATCCGCTCCAAGGCTGGAAAGAACGCGGCTGCAAAGCCACCATCGAGGGCGGCATTCTCACCATGAAAGCCACCGGCAAGCCCGAGGTCTCCTTCCTCGGCCACGCCACCGGCAAAATGACCGGCCCCGCCACCATCAAACTCCGCGTGCGCAGCCAAACCGGCGGCGCAGGCAAGGTCGATAGCTTCCCCAAAGGCTCCGCCGACACCACCGGCATGCTTTCCCTGCCCTTCGAGATCAAACCCGGCGACTGGCAAGACGTGCAACTCCAGCTCAAAGCCCCCGGCCCCATTGGCACCCTCCGTCTCCACCTTCCCGACAGCGACATCGACTCCATCGAACTCACGCCCGCGAAAGGCAAAGCCGAGCACTGGAACTTTTGACCTTCGTCATTCATCATTCGCCACTCGTCCTTTCCCCTCATGATCCGCCACACCGTCGTCTTTCGTCTCAAACACGCCCCCGGCTCCGAAGCCGAGCGTGACTTCCTCCGCGCTGCCTGCGAACTCACGAAGATCGACGGCGTGCAGAAGTTCGAGTGCCTCCGCCAGACCAGTCCGAAGAACTACTTTACCTTTGGCCTGAGCATGGAGTTCGCCGATAGCGCCGCCTACGCTTTCTACAACGATCACCCTGATCACACCGCCTTTGTCAAAGAACGCTGGATTCCCGAAGTCGCTGAGTTCATGGAGATCGACTATGAGGCTGTCGGCGGTCTGTGAGTGAAAAAGAAAACGCCGCGCCGGGGGGTGAAACCTCGGCGCGGCGTTGTGGAGTGCAGGATCAGATTAGCTGATGTGCTTGGAGACGAGCTTGGTCATCTCAAACATCGTCACCGTCTTCTTGCCGCCGAACACGGCCTTCAATGCGTCATCGGCATTGATGTTGCGCTTGTTCTTGGCGTCCTGGAGACCGTTCTTCTTGATGTAGTCCCAGAGCTTCTTCGTGATCTGGCCACGAGGAGCAGGCTTGCTGCCGACGACGACTCCGAGGATCGCGTCAGGCTGCACCGGCTTCATCAGGGCTGGATTTGGCTTACGTTTGGCTGCGGGCTTTTTGGCGGCTGGCTTGGCCGCTTTTTTAGCTGCTGGTTTGGCAGCCTTTTTAGCTGCTGGTTTGGATTTGGTTGCTGCTTTCTTGGCCATAGTGTTGTTGGCGGCTGTTGCCGTATTTGCAGGTTATGAGAGAGGCCCGCGAAGCGTCAACGCAAATTTAATCAATCTTTAGGGTTGTTTCCCTGCGCAGAAGCCTCTTCCACAAGCCTCCGCCCCAGGAGAAACATGGCTGCTGAAAGCGCGCTGATGATGCGCATGGGTTGAATGAAAAAGGGGTTCACGACGGTGCTGCGGCGCGTTAAGCAGATCAGATCTTCGCGCGTGTCTCCACCCACTGCACCGCGTAGCGCACGAGCGCCGCGCCATCGGTGATGCCGAGTTTTTCTTTGATGTGGGCGCGGTGGGCCTCGACGGTTCTGGCGCTGATGCTGAGCTGGATGGCGATGTTCTTGGTGGCGACCCCTTTGCCGATGAGCGCGAGGATTTCCAGCTCACGGTCGGTCAGTGAGTCCATCCCGGTGGTGCGATTCCTAGAGGAGCCGGTGACCTGCTCCAGCATGCGGGCGTTGAGCGTCTCGCTGACGTAAAGGCTGCCGCTTAGCACCTTTTGAATGGCGTTGATGAGATGATCAGCGGCTTCTTCCTTCATGACATAGCCACGTGCTCCGGCGCGGAGGGAGCGCTCTCCGTAGAGCGCCTCATCGTGCATGGAGAGCACGAGGCACTGCGTGGCGGGGTGCATGGCGCGGATGTCTTTGACGAGTTCGAGGCCGTTCTTGTCTGGCAGCGTCAGATCAATGATGGCGAGGTCGGGCTTGAGCCTGCCGACGACCTCCAGCCCTTCACGGGCGCTGCCAGCCTCGCCGCAAACATCCAGACCGACTTCGGCACGGACGAGCTGCGCCAGCCCGTGGCGCATGATGGGGTGGTCGTCGATGAGGACGACGCGCTTCACTGAATCTTGGCTGGTGCTGGAACGCTGCATGTGACCTGGGTGCCGCCTGTGGGGCGCGGCGAGACATGGATGGTGCCGCCCATCATCTGGGCGCGATGGCTCATGGTCAAGAGGCCCATGCCAGTTCCTTTGGCAGGTGTGTCGGGAATGCCGGCACCGTCGTCGCGCACGGTGAGGACGATGTTTCCACTTTGGCGGGCGAGGTGAATATCGATGCGCCTGGCCTGAGCATGCTTCACCGCGTTGGAAACCGCCTCCTGGGCGATGCGGAAGAGCTGCACGGAGGTCTTGTTGTCATTCACCTGCACCGGATTGTCATAGCGGAAGTCGCACGCGATTTCGTAGGCGCGCGCGGTGTTGTCCGCGAGCTCCTCCAGCGCCGCCATGAGGCCGTTGGCATCGAGAACGACGGGCATGAGGCCGCGCGAGGTCTCGCGGGCGCGCATGTTCGCCTTGGTGACGAGGCTGACGATTTCCTCGAGGCTGTGTGCCTCGGGACTGCCGGCTTTGCTGAGGCTTTTCTGCGCCACCTTCGCCAAACAGCCGATGGCGGCGAGTTGCTGGCACAAATCGTCATGAATGTCCTGCCCGATGCGCGCCTGCTCGTCCTCGCTGATGTGGAGGATCTTGTCCTCGAGCGCCTTGCGCTCGGTGAGATCACGAATGATTCCGGTGAAGATGCGGCGGCCGCTGGGCAGCAGCGCCTCTCCCACGGACAGGTCGATGGGGAAGACCGAGCCATCCTTG